>JBDHYV010000282.1:0-3589 GCA_039811545.1 Bacteroidales bacterium
TTTCCTGCGGCAAACACTAATAGCAGCATTATAGGCAATACTATGCAACCAGGTGGAAAACAATGATTTGTGATTGAAACTTCCTAATTTTTCATAAGCTTTGATAAAAACTGACTGGGCTACATCCTGAGCTTCGGCTTCATCGCGGACGATGCGCCGAACCAAAGCATAAATGCTATGTTGGTATTTTTCAACCAAGAGCCCGAATACGGCTTTGTGGCCATTAAGTACTTGTTGAATGAGCTGATGATCAGTTTCTTTTGTGTTCATTGTCCGTTGGACGAAAAACCAGTAGATTGGTTACAAAAAAATGTAAATTTACAGCACTTTCGATTTATCCGGCGATCAATGGTAACGATTTGATGTTCAGATAATATTCAAAAACTTTAACATGATGAAAAAAATTTTACTTAGCTTCTTTTTCTTTGCTGTATTGATTTCGGTTCGCGCAGACTTCGACAGTTTGTTTTCAGCCGGCACCCTTAGGATGGATTATTATCACGCAGGCGATGCCCAAAACGAAAACTTTTTTTTCAAAGAATTTATCCGCGAACCTTTTTGGGGCGGATCGCACACCCAATTAACAGACACTTTTGGGTACGGAAACCACCGGGTGGAGATGACTGACCTTGCCACCGGAAACCTTCTTTACTCGCGGGGCTACAGTTCTCTTTTTGCTGAATGGCAAACTACAAATGAATCCAAAACATTGCAACGTAGCTTCGAAGAGACCGTTGTCATGCCTTTTCCAAAGAAGCCGGTCAAAGTGCGTTTACTCAGCCGTAACCGGCAGGGCGAGTTTGTATTGTTTCTGGAAGTGGTGGCACGCCCCGACGATTATTTCATCCGTCCGGCAGCGCAACTTTCCTACGAAGTGCATCTGATTCACGGAAACAGCGACCCGGCTCATACGGTAGATATCGTCGTTGTGCCGGATGGGTTTACCCAGAATGAGATGGGGCTATTTATCGAAAAGGCTGCCGACTTTGCCAATCATCTGTTTCGTTATGAGCCCTTTCGCTCTCATTCAGGTCTTTTCAATATACGGGCCGTGGCGGCTCCGTCTGCCGAATCGGGCGTTGCCGTGCCTGCCAAGGGGGTCTGGCCTCAAACGGCGGTGTCATCGAGCTTTTATACCTTCGACTCGGAACGCTATTGCATGACCAATGCTCATCATCGCCTGCGCGACCTGGCCGGACTGGCTCCCTACGACCAGATTTATGTGCTGACCAACACAACCAAATATGGTGGTGGAGGCATCTTCAACTTTTATTGCTTAAGCAGTGCCCTCAACCAATCTTCGCCCCAGATTATTGTTCACGAATTTGGGCACGGCTTTGCCGGACTTGCCGATGAATATTACGACAGCTCCATTTCCTACGAATCGTTCTACAACCTGAACATCGAACCCTGGGAACCCAATATCACTACTTTGGTGAGTTTCGGCGACAAATGGCAATCGTTGCTCGACCCCGACACGCCTGTCCCCACGCCCGATACCCCCGATTGGGAAGGCATCACCGGCGTATATGAAGGCGGAGGCTATTCGGCCAAAGGAATCTATCGCCCTTCGCGCGATTGCCTGATGCACACCTTCAAAGGCGAGGTGTTCTGCCGTGCTTGCCAGCAGGACATCGTCAGAATGATTCGTTTTTATACCGATTAGCGAATAGGTTTTTTGCTAATCCGCGCTAAATTCGTAATTTTGCCGCGCGTTGTTAATTTATTCACAATTTGAATTTTTAAATTTTTCAATATGATGATAACCAAACTTGACCAGATGTTTGATGTGCTGAAAAGCGCGAAGAAAAAACGCCTCGTGGCCGCCTATGCCAACGACGAACATACCATCAGCGCCGTGAATATGGCCATTGAAATGGGTATTGTGGAAGGCACTTTAGTGGGCGATGAAAAAGAGATTCATAAGATTTGCCTGGCACATCAGATTGACGCCTCAAAAATGACCATCGTGCATGAGCCCGACGAGATGAAGGCTACCATGAAGGCCGTTGAATTGATCAACAACGGTCAGGGAAATCTGCTGATGAAAGGTTTGGTGAGCACCGACAAATATATGAAAGCCATCCTCGACAAAGAAAGAGGTTTGATGAACAAAGGGGCTGTGCTGAGCCACGTCACCGTGATGGAAAATCCTAACTATCATAAATTGCTGGTTGTGGGCGATGTGGCTATATTGCCAGCACCCGAGCTTCCCGAAAAAGTGGCCATCACCAATTATCTGATACATACGGCGCATGCCCTTGGAATTGAGAAGCCAAAAGTAGCCATCATTGCAGCTTCAGAGCAGGTTTCGCCCAAGATGCAGGCTTGTGTTGATGCAGCGATTATCTCGAAGATGGCCGATCGCGGGCAGGTGAAGGGCGCATGGGTTGACGGACCCTTAGCCTTAGATGTAGCCATTGACAAGGAAAGTGCCGACATCAAGAAGGTGACCGGCCCCGTTGCCGGCGATGCCGATTGCTTGGTTTTTCCCAATATTGAAGCAGGGAATGTGTTCTATAAAACCAACACCAAGCTGGCCGGCGGCGAGCAAGGCGCATTTGTTGTGGGGGCACGTGTGCCGGCTGTTTTGTCATCGCGTGGCGACAGCACCAAAACCAAACTTTACAGTATTGCTCTGGCCGCCCTCACTGCGTCATAAGCTTTTCTACATCATCAGAATAATAGAGCCAAAATTTTTTCCCTAATGAGCGAAGCAGAAAATATTTACATTCTGACCATCAATCCGGGTTCGACATCCACCAAATTCGGCGTGTTTGTCGGAACCGATCCCGTTTTTATCAAAACAATCCGGCATAGCAACGAAGAGCTTGAGCCTTTCGAGAAAATAACCGATCAATTTAATTTTCGTAAGAATCTGATTCTTGATGAAGTGCGTGATGCCGGCATTCAGCTCGACAGTATCCGCGCCGTTGTGGGTAGGGGAGGATTGTTAAAACCCATTGAATCAGGTGTTTATGCCGTTAACGAGGCCATGCTCCGCGATTTGAGAAATAGCCCTTTAGGCGAACATGCCAGCAATCTGGGTGGCCTCATTGCCTGGGATATTGCCCAATCGCTACCCGATGCCGGTGCCTATATTGCCAATCCGGTAGTGGTTGACGAACTGGACGATGTTGCACGCCTGTCGGGCCATCCGCTTTTTCCACACATTTCAATCTTCCATGCTTTGAATCAGAAAGCCGTTGCGCGGCAGCACGCCAAATCGGTTTTGCGCAAATACGAGGAAATGAATCTGATTGTTGTTCACCTTGGCGGAGGCATCAGCGTGGGTGCGCATCGCCAGGGGAGGGTTGTGGATGTGAATCAGGCACTTGATGGCGATGGCCCTTTCTCGCCCGAACGTACCGGCACATTACCTGCCGGAGCACTTGTCAGATTGTGCTTCAGTGGAAAATATAGCGAGAAGCAAATCCTGAAAATGATCAAAGGCGAAGGAGGCTTGGTGGCTTACCTTGGAACAAATAGTGCCTACGAAGTGTCGCAAATGGTGGAGCAAGGCAACGAAAATGCAACCCTAGTGTATAAGGCAATGGCCTATCAGGTGGCAAAAGAAATCGGTGCTATG
>JBDHYV010000283.1:0-3587 GCA_039811545.1 Bacteroidales bacterium
AGTTTTTTCATCCTTTCGGGTTAAGACCAGAATAAAATCCGATACAAAGAACTGCAATTTAGCAACAACTGTGCCATAACGGACAGTATAAAAAAACCGGCTATTCAGGCCGGTTTTCCGCTATTTTTTAAGCAACTTTAAATTTTGAAAGGCTCGATTTTTTTATCTTCTTCTCAGCATAATCGCGGGTAACAAGCAGATGTTTGGCGTCTTTCTTTGACGGGAGTTCAAACATGTCGTCGGCTAAAATCGCCTCGAAAATAGCCCTGAGCCCGCGGGCACCCAATTTATATTCGATAGATTTTTCTACCACGAAATCGAAGACATCCGCTTCAAATTCGAGTTTGATTCCATCGAGTTCAAAAAGTCGTGCAAACTGTTTCACCAAAGCATTTTTCGGTTCGGTGATGATGCGTTTCATCGTTTCGGCTGAGAGTGGTTCCAGGTGGGTAAGAATGGGCAGGCGGCCGACAATCTCTGGAATCAGGCCATATTTTTTCAGGTCGGCAGGTGCGATATATTGCAGGAGGTTTTCCTTATCCACCTGTTCTTTTTTATCCTGACCATAGCCCACCACATTGGTATGATGACGTGCGGCGATAATGCGTTCGATGCCATCGAAGGCTCCGCCTGCAATGAAGAGAACATTTTTGGTGTTCACCTGAATCATTTTCTGTTCAGGGTGTTTTCGTCCTCCCTGTGGCGGCACATTCACTACTGTTCCTTCGAGCAATTTGAGCAAAGCCTGCTGAACGCCTTCGCCCGAAACATCGCGGGTAATGCTGGGGTTGTCGCTTTTGCGGGCAATCTTGTCAATCTCGTCAATGAACACGATACCCCGTTCGGCGGCTTCCACATCGTAGTCGCTGGCCTGCAAAAGACGGGTAAGAATGCTCTCAACATCTTCGCCAACATAGCCAGCCTCGGTGAGCACTGTGGCATCGGCAATGGCAAAGGGAACATTCAGCATTCGGGCTATGGTACGCGCCAGAAGGGTTTTGCCGGTTCCGGTTTCGCCAACAAGGATGATGTTCGATTTTTCGATTTCTACATCCTCTTTGGTGTTCTGGGCATGATGGTCAATTCGTTTGTAGTGATTATAAACCGCCACGGCCAAAATGCGTTTGGCCACATCCTGACCGATGACATATTGATCCAAAAAGTTTTTAATCTCAATGGGTTTCAATACTTTGGGGGCTATTTTAGCAGTTTTTTTAAGCTTGGTTTGGCTTCCAAATTCCTCTGTAACAATTTGGTTTGCACGTTCAACGCAAGCATTACAAATATTACCATCGGGGCCTGAAAGCAAAAGCCCGACCTCATCCCGGCTGGCACCGCAAAAAGAACAAACATCCTTTTTTTTGGCCATTTTAGTCTTTCTTGGTTCTCAACAGTATTTCGTCAATCATTCCGTATTCTCTGGCTTCTTCCGAAGTCATCCAATAATCCCGGTCGCTGTCTTTCCAGATGCGTTTGTAGGGTTGCCCACTGTGCTGGGCAATGATGTCGTAGAGTTCCTTTTTCAGTTTTTGAATCTCACGAGCGGTGATCTCGATGTCGGAGGCTTGGCCTTGTGCGCCGCCCATCGGCTGGTGGATGAGGATGCGGGAATGTTTCAAGGCTGTGCGTTTTCCTTTTGCGCCGGCGCAGAGTAATACGGCTCCCATCGAAGCAGCCATTCCGGTACAGATAGTCGAAACATCAGGTTTGATGTATTGCATGGTATCGTAGATTCCAAGTCCAGCATAAACAGAGCCGCCTGGCGTATTAAGATAAATCTGGATGTCGCGGCGCGAATCAACCGACTCTAAGAAGAGCAATTGTGCCTGAATGATGTTGGCCACATAATCGTCGATGGGCACTCCCAGAAAAATGATACGGTCCATCATCAGGCGCGAAAAAACGTCCATCGTAGCAATGTTGAGCTGGCGCTCTTCGATGATGGTTGGCGAGATATAAGCCGTTGTAGCTTTGCTAAACCTGTCGAGACCGGTAGTGTTTAGCCCCAGATGCTTTGAAGCATATTTTCTGAATTCGTTTTCCATGATTTATTCTATTGATTATTCAACATCTTCATTTTGAGCATTTTCCTCATCTGACTTCATCAGTTCTTTGAATTCTTCGCTTGACATAAACACTTCCTTGAGCTGAAGTTTTTCGCGGAAAAGTTTCACGAGTTTTGTTTCACGAATCTGATTATGAATCCGCTCGGCTTCCTTTTTATCTTTAAGAATAGAATCGGTGAGCGATTCGATAAAAGAATCCATCCCGCCACCAAGACCCATTCCATACTGGCGGATATAGAAATTGGCGACGTATTGCCGCACATCATCGCGACTTATGGAGAGTTCAGGATGTTTTTCAAGAAGTTGTTCTTCGATGAGCTGGAAACGCAGCGACTTGACATAGTCGTCAAAATTTTCTTCCAAATTTTCAGCTGTCAGGTTTTCGCTGTCCACTTCGAGCAGCCATTGTTTGAGCAGTTCGTCATCGAATTTCATGGGAGTTTCGTCCACTAACTTTTTCAGTGCGAGGCTATAGACATAATAATTCGACTGGCTGTCCCATTGTTCGCTCATTATCGTTCTTATTCTTTCTCTGAAGGCAGTCTCATTCTCGAAGGTTTCGTTGGGGAAAATACGATCGAAAAGCTGCTCGTTGAGGGCTCCGGGTGCTACACCGCGAATTTCATCGAGCACCACATTAAAGGGTTCTTCGGATAGATATTTTTGTTCTTCGTCGAGTCTGAGTCGCATTGCAGCTTTTTCTTTGTTACCAAAAGCTTTGGCAAAATTGAAAAGAAACTCTGAACCCAATTCTTTGCCCAACAGAAGATTTTTGCTTTCTTCATCTGCAATATCTTCCATGTTTATTACGATCTTGGTCTGAAAGCCCCCATCCACTTCGTTTCCATCGGCATCGGTCTGAGCAGCTTTCATTTCAACAACATCCATTTCTCCGACAGTTTCCGGATAGGTTGTTTCGGGGTTTTCTTCGATAAATTTGGTAATGGTTTCGTTGAGCTCGTTGTCCGATACCATGATTTTTGGGTAATCGAAAGCCATTTCTTCCAGTTTCACATCAAATTCGGGTGAAAGCAACACGCTGAAAAAGAAGCTGAACTCATTTCCATTTTCGAGGTCAAGGGTTCCGGTTCTTTGGAAATCTGGCATTGGATGGCCAAGTACATTCACTTTGTTCTCGATGAGAAAATTATTCAGACCTTCCGACACAGTTTTGTTCACCTGATCGGCAAGGATTTGGCCACCATACATTTTTTTCACCATTCCAAAAGGCACTTTTCCGGGTCTGAACCCCGGCATGGAGGCTTTTTGCTGGAATGTTTTCAATTCTTTATTCACTTTCGACTCAAAGTCGGCTTTTTCGATTTTTACTTCAATGGCTAACGATCCTTCGTTGATGCTTTGCTGGCTAACTTGCATGCGGGATTTTTTTTAATGATAAGGTTAAAATAATCAGCCGGACCAAGCCTGATCCGGCTTAAAACAGTGTGCGGATGAAGGGACTCGAACCCCCACGCCTCTCGGCACCAGATCCTAAGTCTGGCGCGGCTACCAATTACGCCA
>JBDHYV010000284.1:0-3584 GCA_039811545.1 Bacteroidales bacterium
AGTTTCCTGCATTCTTATGCTTCTCATCAAGGATGAAAGAAACATCATTTTTGCCCAATCTATAATGTTGCAGGAAGTCAATAATTTCCTGATCTGTGAGGCCGGCTTCTGAACTCATTTTACGGGCCAGAGGACTCATGTTGAGCCTGAGGTTATCGTCCTTAACGGGTTTGGTTTCGGCTTGCGTAACGGCAGAAGTGGCCGCTTTTTCGAGAGGTTTCTCAGGAGATTTTTCTTGAGCAGCCGCCGCTTCCTTTGGTTTGACTTCCGGACGGGCTTCGGTGGCTTCCACCGTGGCAACCACCCGACCCACCTCGATGGTTTCGCCTTGCGCTACTTTAAGACTGATGATTCCCGACACTTCGGAGACAATCGTCAAGGTGGCCTTGTCAGAATCAATCTCGGCAACCTCTTGGTCTTTTTCAACATAAGCTCCATCCTGAACAAGCCAGTTGGAAAGCAAAACTTCACTGATAGATTCTCCCGGGCTGGGTACTTTTATTTCTGTGGTCATGGGATGAAAGTTTATTCAAGTTTTTTAAGGGCAGAATGGAATTTGCTGTCAATCATATCCACGTGGAGTTCTTTCAGCTCGTTTTCGAACGATTGCCATTTGTTTCCAATACACACCATGTTGCATTGGGTTCCGACAAGAGGACATTCGCAGGTTTCAAAGGATTTGTCAATGATTTTTTGCTGTCGGATGCTGTGGAATTTGCTCGATCCTGTGGCCGGACTGCCACTTTCAGGCTTGGCAATAGTGCTGATTTTAAGGCCCTTCAATTCATTTTGGATGAAACGCCATGCACCCATATTCAAAGGTTCTTCCTGCACCCAGATGTAAGTTTTTGCTTTAATGTATTTACCAACAACTTCTTCGATCTGTTTGTGCGGAAGCGGATAAAGCTGTTCAATCCTGACGATGGCTACATCAGTACGGTTCAGCCTCTCCTTTTCTTCAAGAAGTTCATAATAGATTTTTCCTGTGCAGAACAGGATTTTTGTAACTTCTGTGGGTTTAGCAACCGGATCATCAATCAACTCGCTAAAAGCTCCCTGCACCAGATCGTCAACTTCCGAGATGCAACGCGGATGGCGCAACAGACTTTTGGGTGTGAAGACAATCAATGGTTTACGGAAGGGTCGTTTAAGTTGTCGCCTGAGGATATGGTAAAAGTTGGCCGGAGTGCTGCAATTGGCCACCTGGATATTTTGCTCTGCGCAAAGAGTGAGGAAGCGTTCCATTCGGCCACTCGAGTGTTCGGGACCCTGTCCTTCGTAACCATGAGGCAGAAGTACGACGAGATCGTTCATCACATTCCATTTTTCTTCGGCGCTCGAGATAAACTGGTCGAAAATGATCTGGGCTCCATTGTTGAAATCGCCAAACTGGGCTTCCCAGATAGTGAGTGTTTGCGGTGCCGCAAGGGCATAGCCGTATTCAAATCCTAAAACGCCATATTCAGAAAGCAATGAGTTGTACACATCGAAACGCGCTTGCCCGTCGCTGATGTGGTTGAGGGGGACATAGACTTGTTCAGAATCTTCAACCCTTAAAACGGCATGGCGGTGCGAAAAAGTGCCGCGTTGCACATCCTGCCCACTCAGCCTTACCGGGAATCCTTCGGCAAGCAGGCTGCCATAGGCCAACTGTTCGGCAAGAGCCCAGTCCACCTTGTTGTGCTGAAAATACAGCTCGTGGCGCTGTTCTACCAACTTCACGGTTTTCCGGAAGAAATTGAGATGTTCGGGAAGGGTCGAAAGCTTTAAAGCAATCTTGTCGAGCAGTTGTTTGTCTAAGCCTGTTTGGGGCGAATGGTCGAAATCGTTCTTGGTAGCTTTACGCACATGGCTCCAGGTTTCCTGAAGAAAATTGGTGATATTGGTTTTTAGCTTAGCCCGTGCTCCGGTCAGGCTGGTTTCGAGAATCTCAATATGGTGTTTTTCAAGTTCATCGAGTTCAGACTGACTGACAATGCCTTGGTCAAGAATTTTTTTGGCGTAAATCTCGCGTGGGTTAGGATGTTTTTCGATGATGCTGTATAACAACGGCTGTGTAAAACGGGGTTCATCACCTTCGTTATGGCCATATTTGCGATAACACAGCAGGTAAACATACACGTCTTTCTGGAATTTTTCTCTGATTTCGAGGGCTGTTTGAACCGCATAGACCACTGCTTCGGGGTCGTCGCCATTGACATGGAAAATGGGAGATTGAGTCACTTTGGCCACATCGGTACAATAGATGCTCGAGCGGGCATCCAAATAATCGGTGGTAAATCCAATCTGGTTGTTCACCACAAGGTGAATGGTGCCTCCGGTTTTGTAGCCTTTGAGCTCCGACATTTGGGCAACCTCATACACAATGCCTTGTCCGGCAATGCTGGCATCGCCGTGAATGAGGATGGGAACCACTTTGGAATAATCGCCGGCGTAGTGGTTGTCGGTTTTGGCTCTCACAATACCTTGAACAACCGGATCAACGGCTTCGAGGTGGGAGGGATTGGGAGCAAGGGTGAGCTTCACCAATTTGCCGTTGGTGGCTTTTCGCAGGGCAGTGTATCCTAAATGATATTTTACATCACCCAGCAGGGTTTCGTCTTCATATTCTTTACCTTCAAACTCGCTGAAAATGTCCATATAGGGTTTTTTCAACACATTCGAAAGCACATTGAGCCTTCCACGGTGAGGCATCCCGATCACAAATTCGAGTGTACCCAGTTCGGCTCCTTTTTCCATGATGGCTTCCAGGGCGGGGATAAGCGATTCGGCACCTTCGAGCGAGAAACGTTTCTGACCGGGAAACTTCTTGTGGATAAACTTCTCAAAATTTACGGCTCGGTCAAGTTTGGTAAGGATTTGTTTCTTGTCGGCAGGCGTATATTGCGGGCTGTTTCGGATAGATTCCATTTTTTGAATCATCCATCGGCTCATTTCCACATTTCGGATAAACATGAACTCGGCACCGAAACTCCGGCAATAGGTTTGGTTAAGTGCTTCGATGATTTTGCGCAAAGGTGCCGCCCCGAGTCCAATCTCGTTTCCGGCCTCAAAAACGGTATCTAAGTCCTTTTCGCTCAATCCGAAATTGGAAAGCTCTAAGGTGGGGAAGTAGCTTCTGCGTTTTCTCACCGGGTTGGTGGCGGTGAACAGATGACCACGCTTACGATAGTCGTCAATAAGGTTCATGACCTTAAACTCATTGGAAGTTACCGTCTTTGCCGTGGAAAGAATCGGATAGTTTTTTGAAGCAAAATCAAAACCCTCGAAAAAACGCCTCCAGCTTTCGTCCACACTTTGCGGATTGCTTTTAAACTGACTGTATAAAGCCTCGATGACCGCAGGTTCGTTACTGTTGAGGTAATTGTAGTGGTCCATGAATTTTAACACTGTTGATTTGATTGCAAAAGTAATCATAAAATCAGGAACCCCGATACCGAAATAAGGAATTGACTTTTCCCAAAAAAAAAGGCCTCCTCGCGGAAGCCTTTTTTGTCTTTTCAAACCTCCTGACTTCTGACGTTTAGTGCGGCAGGAGATTCCATTTTTTAATTAATGGAGCAAGCGGACTGGACAATATTTCT
>JBDHYV010000285.1:0-3576 GCA_039811545.1 Bacteroidales bacterium
CCAATTACGAAAAAACAGAAATCTATTCCGAACACAACAGCAGCCTGAGACCCTGGATTGCCGACCCAAGCTTAGTCAATGTCAGTGGCCTTGACTTCGACTCTTTTAACAACCTTTGGGTAGCCAATACCGGCACAACCAATCTGCTCTCAGTACGGAAAACCGATGGAAGCTGGAAATCGTTTTATTTGGGTTCCAATGCCAGCGGAACCGATATAGGCAATATGATTGTGGATAAAAACAATTATAAATGGATATTGCGTCGTGGCGAAGGGCCGGTGATGGTGTTCAACGACAACAATACCCTCGACAACACTTCAGACGATCGCCTGAGAATCCTGACAAACAGTCCAAATTCGGGCAATATCCCCGGCAACTCGGTGTTTTCGCTGGCCGTGGATTACAATGGCGCGGTGTGGATTGGCACCGACAAAGGTCCGGCCATCATTTACAATCCTGAAAAAATCTTTACAACCGGTACCAACTTTGATGCACAACAGATTCTCGTTCCTCGAAACGACGGCACCGGCCAGGCCGATTATCTGCTTGGCAGTGAAAAAATTCTTTCGATGGCCATCAACGGCTCAAACCAGAAATGGTTTGGAACCGAAAACGGAGCCTTCCTGATGTCGGACGACGGGCTGAAACAGATCCATTATTTCAATACCGATAACAGCCCTCTGCTCTCGAACACAGTGAACAGCATTGCCATTACTGATGACGGCGAGGTGTTTTTTGCCACTCCGAAAGGCATCATTTCCTACAAAGATATTTCCACCACCCCCAACAATGAAAACAAAGAGGTGTATGCTTATCCCAATCCGGTGCGCGAAGATTTCATCGGACCCGTTGCCATTCGGGGCATGGTGAAAGATGCCATCGTAAAAATTACCGATGTGAGTGGTAACTTGGTTTTCCAGACACGTTCGGAAGGCGGACAAGCCGTCTGGGATGGCAAAATCCTGAACGCAAACCATGTGAAACCCGGAATTTATTTAGTCTTTATTTCTGATCAATTCGGTGTTGAAACTTTGGTAACAAAAATTATGATGATGCGTAAACAATGAGCCATCACAGCAGGGGTATCGTTTTACAACAACTTAGGTTTGGCGATTCCAACCTCATAGTCAAAATCTTTACCGAAGAATACGGCCTGATGTCGTTTATGGTAAAGGGTGCTTTTGGTAAACGTTCGCGTATTCGACCTGCATTTTTTCAGCCCCTGACATTCATCGAATTTGAGTGCAGCCTGAAAATCAACCGCGACTTGCAGTTTATGACCGAGATTGGCCTGGAAATCCCTTTTCAAAGTCTTCACCATGACGCAAAAAAAAATGCTATTGTCATCTATATCAGCGAGCTGCTGAGTAAAACAATTGTTGAGGCCAGCCCCAACAAGACAATGTTTGGTTTTATCCATCAAGCGGTGCAATGGCTCGACTTACGTGAGCAAGACTTTTCAAATTTCCACCTCTACTTCATGGTGGAACTCAGTCGTTTTCTGGGGTTTTATCCCCGCACGGATACTTACGCCCCTGACCAAATTTTCGATTTGATGAATGGCAATTTCTGTCTTCCTCATCCTTCGGTTTTCCATGCCATCGAACCTTGTTTATCGGCTTCATTTCATCGGCTTTGTCAACTCTCGCCCAACAATTTAGGCGAACTTCACCTTTTGCGCGACGACCGCCAGCAGTTGCTCGACCATTTGATTACCTATTACAGGCTTCACCTGCCAGGTTTTCAAGGGATGCATTCCCATCAGATATTGTCGGTGGTACTGGGATGAAGAAAAGACGAAAAACGGTTTTTAGCCAGAGAATCTCGGCCTATAACGGAAAAAACCTTATTTTAGCCCTTTGGAAAATGTGAAAACAAACCCTTTCATTTCAATTGGTTATGGATAATTTTCTTGATTTTATCAGTTCCCGTTACAGTGTGAGGAGCTACGATGGTTCCCGCGAGATTGAAGAGGATAAGCTGCTGCGGGTTCTCGAAGCCGGACGTATGGCACCATCGGCGGCCAATCTACAACCCGGAAAGATTGTCGTAGCTCAGTCGGCGGATATGCTCGACAAGCTGCATCGGGCTTATCCGGCTCCTTGGTTTGCCGAAGCCAACACCGTGCTAATTGTCAAGGGAAACGCCTCAGAGGCCTGGATGAGAAAATCGGATGGTTACAATTCCATCTGCGATGACTTGAGCATCCTGATGACCCATCTGATTTTGGCAGCCCACGCCGAAGGATTAGCTACTTGTTGGGTGGAAGCTTTTGATACCGAACTGATGGGCGAAATATTGAAACTCAAAGAAGGCGAAGTGGTTTACGCTATGACACCCATCGGCTATGCTCCCCAAAGCGGTATGGTTACGCGCCCCAAGACAAGGAAACCCCTTGACGAAATTGTAGAATGGCTCTGACCGAAAACCCTCAAAATACCGAAAGAGATTCATTTAAAGCCTTGTTAAACAGGCCATTTTCGCTGAATTACATTCTCATGTTGAAGGATGTTGTCGTGCAGCGACCCGAACTTATTGGCTTAGCAGTTGAATTTGCCGGCGAAGGCTCAACGCGTGAAGCACGAACGGCAGCATGGCTGCTGAGCCATCTCTCCGACCACGAGCCGGAACTCCTGAAGGAAGATCAAAACCGTATCATTGAAGTTGTTTTGAGCACTCCTTCCGATTCTATCCGCCGCGACCTTTTGCGAATTATCGTGCGCCTACCGCTGCCCGATGCTTACCTTGGACTGCTCTACGGAAGCGCATTGAAATGGGCGGTAAACGAAAAACACGCCATTGCAGTCAGAGCCAATGCCATGCAACTGCTTTATCAGATTTGTGAAGCGGAAAATGGACTTGCCGCCGAAGTGGAACAGCATCTTGCCGCCATCCTCGAATATGGCTCCTCGGGATTGATGGTGAGAGGAAAAAAAATTATCAGTATGTTGCAGAAACTGCCGAAAACATAACATAAATACATCCGGTGAAAATACTTTTACTCGCCATAGGAAAGACGGATGAAAGCTATCTTGAACAGGGAATGGCAAAATATAACGAACGCATCGTTCGTTATATTCCATTCATTATGAAGGTGTTGCCTGATATCAAACAGCGCAAAAGCTTGAGTTTAGACCAACAGAAACTTCTCGAAGGAAAGATGATTCTCAATCAATTACAGGCCGGTGATGAACTGGTGCTCCTCGACGAAAAGGGTAAAACTTTTAGCTCGCGTGAATTTTCAGCCTTCATCGAACGAAGAACCATTGAAAGCCCAAAACGGTTAGTTATTGTAATAGGAGGGCCTTATGGTTTTTCAAAAGAGGTTTACGAGCATTCGCAGACGCGCATTTCGCTCTCGTCCATGACGTTTTCGCATCAGATGGTCAGGTTAATTTTTTTGGAACAGCTCTATCGCGCGCTCAGCATCAGCCGCGGCGAACCTTATCACCACGACTGAAGTTGCCTTTACGTCCAAAATCGGCGGGTATCTCTCCCCAATCTTCGGTTTCCCATTTTCTCAAAGGTACGGTGATGCCGTTTTCGGACAACCATTTTTCGGCCCTTTCAATCAGC
>JBDHYV010000286.1:0-3544 GCA_039811545.1 Bacteroidales bacterium
TTTCATGTGGTTGTATAATGCCTTTTTGAAGGCGTCTGCCTCGGGTTTTATCTCCTCACCATTTCTTTCATTGCCCGATGCCGATTTTTCAGTATTCATTGGTTTCACAGAGAGGCCAACAAACTCGTGAATTCGTTGCTCAAAAAGCTCGAAACGATGATAAGAGTTCTTGCGATGTATGAAAAAACCCACCATCAAGAGTATGCCTGCAAGAAACAAAAGACCGATCATGGCCCATATAAGACTGTGCGCATCGTTGATTACCACAAAAAGATTCATAGTGTCAATTGGTTTACAATGGTTCGATGAGCCAAAAGTAGTTTTTTTCATCCACAACGGCAAACCATTTTTTTGGCGCAATTGAGAAGACATGACGGATTTTGACCAATATTAGCCACATTTGGTTCAACAGTCCGGCAAACATTCTGTAATTTTGACCGTCATTTTGATACATGAAAAAACTCTCTGTTGCCATTATCACCTTAAATGAAGAGCGCAACATTGGCCGGTGCCTCGAGTCGTTGCACAGTCTGGCCGATGAAATAGTGGTGCTCGACTCTTTGTCAACCGATCGTACCGAATCCATTTGTCGCGATTTTGGAGCACGGTTTGAACGACAGCCTTTTGCCGGCCACATCCGCCAGAAACAGGATGCCATTGATTTGTGCAGTTACGAGATGGTGTTGAGCCTCGATGCCGATGAGGCTTTGTCAGACGAATTGCGGAATGTCATTCTGAAGGAGAAACAGAAAGATTTTCCATCGTTTTTTTACAGCATGAACCGGCTGACCAATTATTGCGGCAAATGGATTTATCATTGCGGCTGGTATCCCGATACAAAACTCCGGCTTTTCGACCGCCGCTATGCCCTGATGGGAGGCCAAAACCCGCACGACAAAATCATTCCAACCGATTCCTCGTTAAGCGTTGAGCATTTGCAAGGCGATTTGCTGCATTATTCCTATTATAACATTGAAGAACACCGGCAACAGGCCAATCGTTTTGCCACCATTGCCGCCAAAGCCGTGGCTTCCAAAGGCAAAAATCCATCTTTTGCATTTGCCGTTTTTAAGGCTGTCGCCAAATTTATCCGCAACTATATCCTCAAATTAGGCTTCTTAGATGGCCGTTACGGATGGGTCATCTGCCGCATATCAGCATGGGAAACTTATCAGAAGTATCGGCGTGTCGGTCTTTTTCAATCTAAAAAATCGCCATAGGATTCCCTGCAAAATTGTTTTTTTTAACCGGCTTAATATCAAAAGATTATTTTTGCATTTGATTGTTTTGAGTCAAGAGACAATTTGTGCCTTTTTTTTCTGATGTGTTGCATCAAACGAAATGAGTGCGAAACGGCCTTTTGACATGAAACAAACCGAAAACGCACACAACACACAGCGAATGAAAGACACGAACAAATGGTTGGTGGTTGTCAACCCAAAAGCCGGCAGCGGAAAATGCGAGAAAGACTGGCCCGGGATTAAGGAACTGCTGGTGAAGTACAACTTTTCGTTTTTAAGCGTGCTTACCGAATATCCCTTTCACGCCATCGAAATCACCCGCAATATGGTGAACGATTTAGGATTTACGAAGATCATCGCCGTTGGTGGCGATGGCACCCTGAACGAAGTGGTGAACGGGATTTTCCAGCAAACCCGTTATGCTACCACTGATATTACCCTGGCGATGATTACTGTAGGGACGGGCAACGACTGGGGTCGTATGTATCATTTTCCGCTCAACTATGAGAAAGCCATCAAAATCATCAGCAACGAGCGCACTTTTCTGCAGGACGTCGGGAAGGTGAAATACAGCTACGAAGCAGAAGACAAGAGCCGTTATTTTGTCAATATGGCCGGCATGGGCTACGATGCTTTTGTGGCCAAAAAAACCAACCTCCAGAAAGCCAAAGGTAAAGGCGGGCGCTTTTCTTATATTATAAATTTGGCAACTGGTCTTTTTCAATATAAATCAGTGATGCTCAACATTACCGTTGACGGAGAAGATGTGGTTGATGATCAGGTATTTACATTAAGTATCGGGATTTGTAAATACAACGGAGGCGGAATGATGCAGCTTCCAAATGCCATACCCGACGATGGTCTTTTCGACATGACAGTTGTGCGCAAAACTTCTAAGCTCAAGGTTATCCGCAACATTTCTCGACTATTTGATGGGTCTTTTCTGAAAATGTCGGAGGTGAGCACATATACTGGCCAGAAAATTCAGATCATTTCAACCCCACGTCATGCCATCTTTTTGGAAACTGATGGCGAATCGCTGGGAAGCAGTCCGCTCGATTTCACCATTGTTCCGCGTGCGGTGAGGCTCATCGTGCGCAAAAAAGCACTGAAACAATACGGGCAGACACAGCCTTTACAGGAATCAAAACCGAAAAACAAGCCTTCGACCGAAGCCATTGAGGTTGCAAACGATTAAGTTTTAAAGTAGAGGTTTTTTCGCTGGCCGGCCTCATTTAACCTGATCAAAATTCGTATTTTTGTCGGGAGAAACCGCAACACTATGACAAAGCCTAAAATTGGTTCCTATTTAGGAAAAGAGCCATGGGCTTTTGGTTTTTTTCTGTTGTTGGTCAGCTTTTTGTTTTTCTATCCGCATCTGTTTGATTTTCCATCTCACCTGCATGCCTGGACGCAAAGCGACCGTTATGCCCTAGCCGTGGGTTATCTTGAAAACGGACTCAACCCCTTTTTGCCTTCCACACTCAATCTCTATCCAAAATATCCACCTGCTCAAGGTAGTGTAAGTCTAAGCGGAATTACCAGCGCAGCCTTACCCCTGCCCGAATATCTTTCGGCCTTAGTTATGTCCATCACCGGTATCCATCATCCTGGCATACTTCGCACACTCGTCATGCTGTCGGGGCTGACCGGACTAGTTGCTTTTTATCTCATGGTACTCCGCACCGGTGCCATGGCTTCTTTAGCCACAATGGCTACAATTTTTGTTTTCAGCGCACCGGTTTTTACCTATTACCTAAACGGCTTTATTCCCGGAATCCCTGCGTTAGGATTGGCTTTTATTGCAATTTTTTTCTACGTAAAATATCTTCAACAGGTTCGTTTGAAGTATTTTACACTTTCTTTAGCACTGTTCACGCTTGCGGCATTAATTCGGCCTCCTTTTTTAATGTTTATGGTTGCACTGGTGATGGTGCAAGTTTTTTTCCGGAAAGGTAATCCCCGTTTCGTCAAAGAGATGAAACTTGCCGGACTTCATTTAATAGTTTTTGCCGCTTTCTGGCTGTTTGACCGTATGGTTTATTCTTCTTATGGTTCGATGTTTAACTCTCATTTGCTGCCGGCAGCCAATCTGAGCGACTGGGTAAGGCTGATGGCTCGAGCCTGGAAAAACTGGAAGCTGGCCTATTTCAGTGGTTATCATTATCTTTTTATGGCCGCTTCGCTCATCCTTATCAGGATAATTGTCAAAAACGGACTCGGTGAGACGACCCGCAAGTTGTGTCTTTTTTCGTTGCTTTGCTTTTCTGCTTCCATCTTGTACATCATTGTGATGGCGCAAC
>JBDHYV010000287.1:0-3531 GCA_039811545.1 Bacteroidales bacterium
TTGTTGATTGTTGGGATTTTTATACTTTTGGCAAAAATAATTCGCAATGTGCCTAAGTGTCCCAGCAAAAATTCTTTCTATCGAAGACGAAATGGCACAATGCTCTGTGGGAGGAGCTATTGTTCAGGCCAGTCTTCAGATAGTGACCGCCGAAGGCATTAAGCCCGGAGATTATGTGCTTCTGCACACGGGATTTGCGCTTCAGAAAATCAGCGAAGAAGAAGCAGAGGCAAGTCTGAATCTTTTCAATGAGTTCGAAGATTTCAACAAGCGGTTGGATGAAGAAGAAAAGTCAGACAGGCAATATTTCGGTTAAATCACTCCTATGCAATATATTGACGAGTTTCGCGACCGGGAAAAGATCATTTCGCTTGTCAACCGGATTCGGTTTGAATCGCATAAACCTATGCGGATCATGGAGGTCTGTGGGGGCCACACCATGGCAATTCATCGTTTTGGGATACCATCACTTTTGCCCGGACATATTCAATTGATTTCGGGGCCGGGTTGCCCGGTTTGTGTTACCGACCGCCGTTTTATTGACCATGCCATTGCCTTGAGCCGACAGTCTGATGTTATCATCACCACATACGGCGACCTCATCAAAGTGCCTGGAAGCAGTTCATCACTCGAACGCGAAAAAGCTTCCGAAGCCGATATTCGCATCGTTTACAGCATTTTAGATGCATTGACTATTGCAAAAAAAAACAGGCAGAAGAAAATCGTATTTCTCGGTATCGGTTTCGAGACCACCGCCCCCGCAACTGCTGCGGGCATCATAAAAGCGCAGATGGCCGGCCTTTTTAATTTTTACGTATTAAGTGCGCACAAAGTGATGCCACCGGCTATGTCGGCCATCATTCAACAGGGAGTTCCCATCAACGGTTATCTGGGACCGGGGCATGTAAGCACTATCACCGGATCGGCCATGTACGACTTTATTCCGGACAAATACAATATGGGCGTGGTTATCAGTGGCTTCGAACCCTTGGATATTTTGCAGTCCATTTATATGCTCGTCCGTCAGTATGAAGCCAATCAGCCCAAAGTAGAAATTCAATATAGTCGCGTGGTGCGTCCCGAAGGAAACGGCCAGGCACTCGAACTTTTGAGCGAAGTGTTTGAGCTGCGCGACGACTGGTGGCGCGGATTGGGTGTTCTACCTCAAAGTGGATTAGCCATACAACAAAAGTATGCCGACTTCGATGCCGAAAAGCAATTCAACGTCGAGATTGAGCCAACCCGAGAAGATAAAGCCTGCATTTGCGGCGAAGTCCTCAAAGGGATAGCCAGCCCGTCTGATTGCCGTCTTTTTGGCAAAGCCTGCTCCCCCACCGATCCAGTTGGAGCGTGTATGGTCTCAAACGAGGGAGCGTGTGCAGCATTTTTCCGATATCGAAAAACAGCAGCAGAATGACCAAAGTACAAAAAATCATGCTTGGGCATGGGAGCGGCGGTAAACTTAGCCACGAGTTGATCTCGTCACTTTTTCTCCGCCATTTTCAACATCCGGTCTTATCCGCCATGACCGATTCGGCCGTATTCAAATTATCTGAAACTCAACTTGCATTCACAACCGATTCCTATGTTGTTGATCCACTGTTTTTTCCTGGCGGGAATATCGGTCGCCTTGCCGTAGCAGGAACTGTAAATGATTTGGCTGTTTCCGGAGCAAAGCCCACGTTTATCAGTGCAGCTTTTATCATCGAAGAGGGATTACCGATTGCCACCCTCGAACTGATTGTTGCCGAAATGGCAAACGAAGCACGTCAGGCGGGCGTTTCCATCGTTACAGGCGACACAAAAGTTGTTGGAAAAGGGAAATGTGATAAAGTATTTATCAATACGGCCGGATTAGGATTTTTTCAGGAAGAATTCCCTCCATTTCCAGGACAAGAATTGGTGAAACCCAACGACTGCATCCTCATCAGCGGCACCATTGGCGATCATGGGATGGCAGTGCTGAGTGCCCGAAACGAGCTTCCTATGCAGACGAGCCTTGAATCCGATTGTGCCTGCCTGTACGAACTTATTTCAGAAGCCCGGAAAGTTTCGTCCAAAATCAAATTTATGCGCGATGCCACACGAGGCGGCCTGGGCACTGTGTTGGCCGAACTTTGCGAAAACAGAAAGTTCGGAATTGATATCCAATATGAAGCTATCCCCGTCCGTGAAACAGTGAGGGGAATGTGTGAATTGCTTGGTTTCGATCCACTCTATGTTGCTAACGAAGGCAAAGTGGTCATCGTAGCCGAAAGCAGTGAAGCTCAGAAAATTTTGCTCGCACTCCGAAACAACCCTCTGGGAAAAGATGCCGCCATCATCGGAAGAGTTGTAGAAAAACATCCGGGATTTTGCTGGTTAAAAACAGATTATGGCAGCAGCCGAATTGTGGATATGCTTGCAGGCGAGCAATTGCCACGAATCTGCTGACACATTGATATTTACTCTTAATACCCTTCAAAAGCCGTATTCAAAATAAAATTTAGACAACTCGCTGCCAATCTCTTTGAACACGATGTGATGGTTGTAACAGCCTTTGCGCGAACAAATCCGCACCACACCGCCGGCCTTAATGACGAACGATACCAAGGGAGCGCCACATTCGCTGCAACTTTCGCTGATGGCAAGCTCTTTGTTGCAATGCGGACAATACATATCCACGATTTCCCCATCGGCAATGTTGATGTCCATCTCCTTACTGCTATCGCCATAAATACAACTCAGCCACAACACACCCCGCTCGTGTTCGGTTTCCACATTGAGCTTAATGGCCGGTTTGTTATGGATGAGAACTTCGTCAACCATGAGCGATCGGCTGCAAAGCGGGCATTTGACACTGATTGAAACCTCCTTTTCCATGACAAATTCAATGAATTAAACGACCTCTAAAGATACGAATTAATTTACTGAAAATCAAGGCAACACCCTGTTTTTAACATAAAAAAACTGCTTCATGCAGTTTTTTTATGTTAATCCCTTTCAAAAAGCATCAAGCCTTCGGAATGTTTTTAAGGATATCCAGGGTAAGTTCCCAGAATTTCTGCACCGTAGCAATCTCAATCCTTTCGTCGGGCGAGTGCGCGCCTTTGATGGTTGGGCCAAACGAAATCATGTCCATTTCAGGATATTTGTCGCCGATCAATCCACATTCCAGACCGGCATGGATGGCCTTTACAACGGGTTCATTCCCAAAAAGTCGTTTATATGATTCCACCGTAATCTCCCTGATTTTTGAATAAGGGTTTGGTGCCCAACCAGGATATCCATTGCTGTTTTCTACTTCGGCGCCCGCCAGAAGGAAACAGGAGCTCACCATCCTCACAATGTCGTCTTTGGCCGATTCGACCGAGCTGCGCTGGCTGGTTGTTATCAGAAAATGGTCGCTTTCGCTGCGCACCGAGGCCAGATTGGTGGAAGTTTCCACAAAACCAGGAATACTTTGTGAATAGGCAATCACGCCGTGCGGACAGGCATAGAGCGCCAGAATCAGCTTTCGTTGATCGTCAGCGGCAACAACTGTTTCAGGCA
>JBDHYV010000288.1:0-3512 GCA_039811545.1 Bacteroidales bacterium
CTTCGACATGGAAACCACTGGTCTCAACACCACAACCTACCGTTTGATAGAAATCAGCATCCTTACAGTGTATCCAGATGGAAGGGAGGAGCAAACAACATGGCGGGTAAATCCGGGAATGCCCATCCCACCAAAGTCATCGGCTATCCACAAAATTACAGATGCCGAAGTGCAGAATTTGCCGCTTTTCAAGGAAATAGGTCGCGAGCTTATGCAATTTCTTCATGGCTGCGATCTGGCAGGCTACAACGCATTGAAGTTTGATATCCCGGTGCTGATGGAAGAGTGTCTTAGAGCCGATATCCCTTTCGACCTCTCGAACCGCAGCATGATTGATGTGCAGAATATCTTTATGAAAATGGAGCCACGCACCCTGAAGGGCGCTTATCGGTTCTTCTGTGGAAAAGAACTCACCGATGCCCATTCGGCAGCCGCTGATACCTATGCGACCTTCGAAATCCTTAAAGCCCAGTTAGATCGTTATGAATTTGCTGAATATGAAGATCAGCAAGGGAATCGCTCTGTACCCGTAATTAACGAAGTGTCAGCCCTTCACGCATTTTCCTCTCATCAACGTTTTGCCGACCTCGCCGGTCAGATTGTCCTCGATAACACAGGAGCTGAAGTGTTCAACTTCGGAAAACACAAAGGGAAAAGTGTTGCGGAAGTCTTTCTTAACGAACCCTCGTATTACGACTGGATGATGAAGGGCGAATTTCCGCTTTATACCAAAAAAGTGATTACCGGAATCCGCCTGAGGATGTCGGGAAAAAACGTTCAGATGACAAACAATAAAGCCTGAGCCGATGAAAATAATATGTATAGGCCGTAACTATGGCGAACACGCAAAAGAGCTGAATAATCCGCTCCCACAACGCCCCGTCTTTTTTATGAAACCCGATACGGCCTTGCTGCCTCCGCATAATCCGTTTTTCTATCCGTCATTCACCACCGATTTGCATTACGAAGTAGAACTGGTGCTCAAAGTGTGCAAAAGCGGAAGAAGTATCGAGGAGAAGTTTGCGCATAAATATTATGATGAGATTGCCGTTGGGATTGATTTTACAGCCCGCGACCTTCAAACTGAATGTAAACAACAAGGGCTGCCTTGGGAAATTGCCAAAGCGTTTGATTTCTCGGCGCCCGTAAGTCCATTTCTTCCAATAAGTAGCTTCGATGTGGAGAGAGGAATCCGTTTCGGACTCAAAATTAACAACGAGTGGAGGCAGAACGGAAATAGCCGCGACATGATATTTTCATTCGCCAAAATTATCTCCTATGTCTCAGGCTTTGTCATGCTGCGTCAGGGCGATTACATTTTTACCGGAACACCCGCAGGAGTGGGTCCTACAAAACTGAACGACCACTTTGAGCTTTTCCTCGACGACAAACCTGTAATGCACTTCAATGTGAAATAATGCCTGTTGCAAAGCGTTTTTTTGTCAAAAATTACCGCTAATCTGCGTTTTCTTCTGGTCTCGAGCCCTTTTTCTTACTATATTTGTGTCAGGAAACACTTTGCCAATGCACCCAATTTTATTAGCCTCTGTTTTTGCTGATAACAGCTTGATTATTAGCTGGAATAGCTTGTCGTGGGCACTTGTCGCCGGCCTTGGCGTTGCTATCTTGTTTCTCCTCCAACAAAGAAGAAATCTTGGACAGAAAAATGAATCCCTAAGCCATGAAAAAATGGAGTCAGAATCAAGAATTAAGATTCTGTCCATTGAAAATCAACACTATAACGATAAACTGAATGAGGCTGTCGAAAATCTTGCCAAGGCTGATCTTCAGATTGAAAGGCTAAAATACAAAAGCCGAGTGATGACTTCAATGGTAGTTCACGACTTGAAAAACCCACTCTATTCCATTCTTGGGATGAGCTCAGGGCAGCCGCCTGGCTCAAAATTGGAATACTTTCACGAAACAACAAAAAAAATGTTGAGGTTGGTGCTCAATATCCTCGATATGGATAAGCACGAAGAATCGCCCCTGCAACCAAATATGAGTTTCTTCGACTATGACAGGCTGCTCAACGATGTGGTTGTAGGCCTCGAACCTGGCCTTAGAGCCAAATCCATGAAAATCATTATTCAAAGCAGTGGAAGTTATCAAATTAAAGGTGATAAAGCCTTGATAAGCCGACTCATAGAGAACCTTCTGATAAACGCCATTGCCTATTCTGATCAGGAGAAGCCTTTGATGGTCAATATAAAAAATGAGCATCAGTACCTCCGCACCGAAATTGTCAATTATGGAGCTGTCATTCCCCAAGAGATTCAATCTAACCTTTTCGACCCATTTGTGCATGGCAACAACACAAAAACTCTGATGACTTCCACCGGATTGGGACTGGCCTTTTGCAAAATGGTGGCCGACTTACATTCAGGCAAAATTGGTGTAGAGAGTGCTGCAGGGCAGCCCATTGTTTTTTGGTTTTCCCTTCCTGATTATGCTTCGGATGAAAGTGATGAGCAAACGAAAGAAAGAAAACTTGATTTCAAACCCGATTTCAACTGGCTTTCAGAGGCCATGCAACACCATTCGGAGCTTTTAGCACCCCTAAAAACCTATGAAGTGTATGAGATGAGTCGGATAATTGGCCTTCTGCGCCAGTTTCTGCCCGACCCAGATGATCCGGCAACCCGATGGAAAGATGAAATAGAACAGGCAGTATATCAGTGCGATAACATAAGATACAAAGAGTTGGCCGGTCTTATCGGACCTCCAGAGAATAACGAAAATAGGCGAACATGAAAAACGAACACTCTATCCTTGTAGTTGACGACGACCCATTGGCCGTTCGCGCCATCTTCGATGCTTTAGGAAGCCAGTTTGAGAACTATCATTTCATTCAGGCTAACACAGGCAGTATAGCCGAAGAACTTGCTCTACAAAGACTGCCACGCCTCGTCATCACCGATTGGGAGATGCCCGGAATGAGTGGCACTCAACTAATCCGACAGCTTAAAAATCATCCTCAAACAGCCGATATTCCGGTGTTGATGGCCACAGGCGTGATGACCAGCTCCGAAAACCTGAGAACAGCCATGGAAGCCGGTGCCAACGATTTTATCCGAAAACCAATTGATGCAGTGGAATTGCAGGCACGCGCTAATAACCTCATCGCAATTGCTGAATTTGTGGATGAGATCAAACAAATGAACTTAGTCATCAATGATACAAATCGGTTCCTCGAAAACTTGCTCAACCTCATCCCTTATCCGCTCATGTATTACGATAGCAGCGGGACTTTACTAAATTACAACCAGTCATTTGCCGAAACCTTCAGCGCAACACTCGCTCAACATAACACTTATTATGAACTTTTCGATGGAACCTCGGCACTGCTCAACAAACAATACGACCAGGAAATACTTAGCCGTAAAATGAATTTCGTGAGATACGAATGTCGGGTAACGTTTGCCAACGAAACAAATCACGATTTTGTCTTTACTAAAGTGCCCGTTTGGGATAATAACAGCGAACTTATTGGAATACTGGGTATTTTGGGC
>JBDHYV010000289.1:0-3440 GCA_039811545.1 Bacteroidales bacterium
AAAAAGAAATTCAGGTTGCAGTCGCAGCCGACCTGCTGAGCCTGACCTTGCTTACACCTCCGGGCGAATGGGGTGCCGATGTGGCCATTGGTTCATCGCAGCGCTTTGGCATCCCCATGGGATTTGGCGGGCCACATGCAGCCTATTTTGCAACGACCGAAAAATACAAAAGAAATATCCCCGGCAGAATCATTGGCGTGTCGAAAGACGCTTTAGGCAACGAAGCTCTCCGAATGGCACTGCAAACCCGCGAACAGCATATCAAACGCGAAAAAGCAACATCGAACATCTGCACGGCTCAGGCTTTGTTGGCTTCAATGGCCGGTTTTTATGCTGCCTATCATGGCCCTGATGGTCTTCGCGAGATTGCCCGACATATCCATATCCTGACATCGGTGCTTGAAATCGAAGCCGAAAAAATGGGCGCCAGCCAACTGAACGATGCCTTTTTCGACACCTTGCTCTTTCGCCTGAGCGGAAAAGCTGATGCCGTTAGTAAAGCCGCAGCCAGCAAAGGAATGAATTTCAGATTGATTGATGATTCACATTTCGGTGTCAGCCTCGATGAAACCACAACACTCGCCGATGTGAACCAAATTGCCGCAATCATCGCATCAGTAAGCGGTAAAAAGCACGAAAACTATGTGTGCGACCCCGCTTATTGTGGCACACTCAATAACTTTCCAGAAGAACTGCGCCGCAAGTCGGATTTCCTTACCCATCCTGTTTTCAATACTTATCATTCCGAAACTGACATGCTCCGATACCTAAAGAAATTAGAGAATCGCGATCTGGCACTCAACCGGACAATGATACCCTTGGGTTCGTGCACGATGAAACTCAATGCTGCTGCTGAAATGTTTTCGTTGAGCTGGCCCGAGTTTGCCAATATCCATCCTTTTGTCCCGGCCGATCAGGCAGAAGGCTATTTGGAGTTGATCCATCATTTTGAAAAAGATCTCTGCGAAATCACCGGATTTGCGGCAGTGTCTTTCCAACCCAACTCAGGAGCCAGTGGCGAGTATGCCGGACTGTTAGTGATTCGTGAATATTTGATTTCCAAAGGCGAAGGTCATCGAAATGTTTGCCTGATCCCCAGTTCGGCTCACGGAACCAATCCCGCAAGCGCAGTGATGGCCGGTATGGAAGTAGTGGTGGTCAAATGCGACGAAATGGGCAATGTTGACCTCAACGACCTAAGACTCAAAGCCGAAACTCATCGCGACAAGCTGGCAGCTATCATGGTAACCTATCCTTCGACACACGGTGTGTTTGAAAAGGGGATTTCGGAACTTGTGGAAATTATTCATTCAAATGGCGGTCAGGTTTATATGGACGGAGCCAATATGAACGCGCAAGTTGGGTTGACCAATCCGGGCTTCATTGGTGCCGATGTTTGTCATTTGAACCTGCATAAAACATTTGCTATTCCGCATGGTGGTGGCGGTCCAGGCGTGGGTCCAATCGGCGTTGCTGCTCATCTGGCTCCTTTCCTGCCCGGCCATACACAGGTGAAAACTGGTGGCGAAAGAGCTATTCGTGCCGTGTCGGCAGCACCCTTCGGTAGTGCCATGATCCTTCCGATTTCTTACGGATATATCAAACTTCTTGGTGGTGAAGGCCTTACACAAGCCACGATAATGGCCATCCTTAACGCTAACTATCTGAAAGAACGCCTCAAAGACCATTATCCCATCCTCTACACTGGAAATGAAGGCACTGTGGCTCACGAGATGATCCTTGACTGCAACCAGTTTGGCAAGACAGCCGATGTGGGTGCCATTGATATCGCCAAGAGGCTGATGGATTATGGATTCCATGCACCAACAGTGGCATTCCCCGTGCATGGTACGCTGATGGTTGAACCCACCGAAAGCGAGCCGTTGACCGAGCTCGACCGTTTTGTGGATGCCATGATTGCCATTCGGGAAGAAATTCGCGAAATTGAAGAAGGAAGAGCCGACCGCGCCGACAACGTCTTCCGCCATGCTCCACATACGGTTGCTATGGTGGTGAACACCGATTGGAATTTACCCTACAGCCGCGAAAAGGCCGCGTTCCCACTGCCTTACCTGAAAAATGATAAATACTTCACGCACGTTACACGTATTGATGAAGCTTATGGCGACAGAAACCTCATGTGCACCTGTGCACCTATCGCCGATTACGAGTGATTTGGTTGCGAAGCCTAATAAAAAAAAGCCCGGAACGGGCTTTTTTTATAAAAAGTGATTGTCCATTTCAAGTGACCATTTACTTTTGAAAAAAAATTCAGGCGACTATGGAAGCACTTGGCATTGATTTTGGCGGCAGCGGCATCAAAGGCGCGATTGTAAATACCACAACAGGCCGACTCATTGGCGAACGACACCGGATCCCGACGCCACAGCCGGCAAGCCCAGAAAAAGTGGCCGAGACCATCGTTGAGCTGATTCGTTACTTTAATTATCAAGGTCCGGTCGGTTGTGGGTTTCCGGCTTTGATGAACAATGGTATGGCAATGACGGCCTCCAATATTGATAAAGGCTGGATTGGTGTTAATGCCGAAGAGCTATTTTCGAGAGCAAGCGGTTTGCCTGTTTATGTTCTCAATGATGCTGATGCTGCCGGCATTGGCGAACTTCGGTTTGGTGCCGGAAATGGCGCGAAAGGAGTGGCTTTACTGCTTACTATCGGCACCGGCATTGGCTCGGCATTGCTCAACGATGGGGTGCTGCTGCCTTCCACCGAATTTGGACATATCGAATTTAAAGGCGATATCGCCGAACGCTATTGCTCGGATGCCGTGCGAGAGCGCGAAGGACTGAGCTGGGAGAAATGGGGAAAACGATTTGATAAGTATCTGGTTTATATGGAGAAACTTTTTTCTCCTTCGATATTTATCATTGGTGGCGGTGTTAGCAAAAAGATGGATCAGTTCAAAGATTGCCTCACCGTGAAAGCACCCGTTTTGCCCGCTGTCTTGCGCAATCAGGCCGGAATTATCGGGGCTGCCTGTTATGCTGCTGATAAGGAACAACAAAAAAGCCGCTGAAAGCGGCTTTCGTAAAGATTGATGTTCAGATGATCCTGTAACTTAGATTATCCCGGCCTCAACCAGACAGGCTTTGATACGTTGCCAGGTGTTTTCAATGTCGTCGTCGAGGCCAACGCTGAAACGAACCAGTCCTTCCGAGAGTCCCATTTCGCGTTGAATTTCTTCGGGAACTTCCGAACTGGTGCTTTTGCCACTGTTGCTGAAAAGTGTTTTGAAATAGCCAAGACTCACGGCAAGATAGCCCACATCGGCCATTTCCATTTTTTCCATGAGCTCATTTGCTTTTTCGGCAGTTTCCAGATCAATGGAAATCATGCCGCCGAAGCCATAACGTGTGTTGAGCATCTTTTTTAAGGTTTCGTGCCCTTTGTGGCTCAGAAGACCCGGATAATTGAATTTGAGG
>JBDHYV010000290.1:0-3372 GCA_039811545.1 Bacteroidales bacterium
CGGAGCACAAAATTGTCAATACACCATAAAAGTAGAGGCGAGGTAGATGTACAATTAACCACGTCACTCGCCATTGAGCCAAACGCCTGTTGAACTACCCCCCCCCGCTCTCGCCGGGGGGGTAGTTCAACACCTAATCAACGCCATAAATATACAACATTCATTAATCCAATTTTTATTTCACTTCAACCTTTTTCCCGGGCAGTATGGTCATCACTCCGTTGTCGTACATCGCCTCGCATCGCTGGGCGGGGAAGAGGTAACTGCCTTCGTAGGTGGCTAATAAATGAAGGCTGTAAGTTTTCGACTGCCCGGCTTTGAGGTCGAAATGCCGGATGATCCGGTCATCGCGGCGATCATCAAACTCGTTTTCCCCATTTTCTGATTTTTCGCCAAAATCATCGTTCAAAATTTCCCAGCAGGCAGCAGCAAGTTGACTGAGGGCCAAAAATTTCAGGTCTTTGCCCGAAAGATTGCTTACAGTGGTATGCATATGGAAAGATGTCCCCTGTGTGATTTGTTGTGGATCAAGAGTTTTTCCCTGATCGTCGGTAAAATTTACCTGAAGCTCTACCCCTTTTTGAATGGAAGTCCCCGGTCCTAAGGCTTCAATTACCGAGCTGGTCAGACTGAGATAAAGCGGTGCTTCGCCCGTGTTTTTAATCCGGTAAGGAAAACTGTTCAGAGGAATATCTTCCTGATATACTGCATTTTTAATGATGATGTCATTAGCTTTTTCAGCTCCGATTTTGAAGCTTAGCTTTCCGGCAAGCGGATTGTTTTTGGCATAAAGTTGCCACGCATTGAGTGCAAAGGCAGTGGTTTGAGTGCTCATAAATTCGGCTGAGTTCAGGCTTTCCGAAAGCTCTTTCACCCAAGGAAAGGCCAATACCGGTTCGCCCAAAGTGATGAGAACAATGGCTTTGATGGCTTTGTCACGTGTGGGAGAACCCAAATCCATCGGGAAGTCGTAATCCTGATTTTTATAGTTGTTTTTCCCAAGAGCCAATTGCCGCGCGGCTTCTTTCTGACCGGCAAGCTGGTAAGCAGCGGCCAAAAGATGCGCCGACTGCAGCGAGATGCCTTCGGTTTCACGCAGACGGTTCATGGCATTGAACAATGGATCGCCTGTCAAAGCCAGCGCAAAAAGCCGATATGCCTGAACAACATCGTTGGTGAGTTTTTTGCCAAGATAGTCCGAACGCCAAGCTGTAGCTTTCTGTTTTTGATTTTTCAGCGCATTTTTCATCATGATTGAAGGTGCTGCGAACCCTTCCTGTTCGGCAAGTATCAGAAAATGAACTGCATACACATCAGCCCATTCGTTGTAATAAGCACTTCCGGGCCAATATGTGAAACCTCCCGAGCTCAGTTGGCGTTCGCTCAGTTGGCGAATTGTACCCTCTATGTTAATTCTTCGGCTTTGATTTTGCGCTTGCCCGAGCTGGTTCACCTGATCTAAATATAATTGCGCAAATGCCTGCGACACAATCTGTTCTGTACATCCATAAGGGTATGCCAACAGTTGCGAAAGACGCCTTTTGAGGTTTGCAGTGGGCATGGCCGAAACCTCGATGGATGCCCGCCTTGTGTTTTCAACACCGGTAAAAATCGGATTCAGGCTCTTTTCCTGACCAACTCCCAGCAGGAAATGTTCTGTTTGAAAAGCACGGTCGTTGGGATTTTCAATAGAAAGCTCAATCTTTTGCGCCGAATGATAGCTGCCCGACGAAACCTTGATGTTTACAATGGCTTTGCCTGTTTTTGAGGCGGCTTTCAGTCCAAAGCGGATGGTTTTTTCGCCTTCGCGATCAAAGCTCACTTGTTTTGATTTGGGGCCGGTCAGGCTGATTTCACCCGATGTTTCAACCGTAATATCTGCCTGATGCGCTTCTTTGAGTGAGGAGAAAACGGTAACGGGCATCACGATTTCGTCGTTTTCACGAAGTAGTCTCGGAAGTGTTGCCAAAGCCATCAATGGCTGCCTAATGTTGAGGGTTCCTTCAGTGTTTCCGTATGCTTTTTTTGAACCGGCCACCACCATCACCCTCACGGAGCCAATGTAATTGTCAATGTTCAACGAATGGCTGTTTTTACTGCCTGCTTTAAGTCTCACGGGACCGATGAATCGTACCACCGGCTTGAAGCGCGATTGTCGGGCTTTTTCCCTGTCGGGTATTGCAGCATCCCCGCCAATGGTCAGTATTTGTTCTAGGCGGCCTCCATAACTTCCTAAAACGTAATCAAACATGTCCCAGCTCTTCAGGCTCAGGGCATTCTTTTGATTGAACCAGCTATAAGGATCGGGCGTGCCGAAACCGGTTAGGTCGAGCAGACCTTCGTCCACAACGGCCAGAAAATAATCCATCGGCTGATTATTTTTCTCTGAAACAACAATATGGAATGACTGACCTGAATTTGTTTCCTGTGGCAGTTGCAGTTGTGGCAACAACTTGGCACCGGGGTCTTCCACCAATAGATTGACCACACCATAGGTGCGCACCGGTAAATCGTTCAAACTTTGGCCAACGGGCTGAAGCAGGGTGATATGAACGTAAACATTTGGACTGTATGAGCTTAGGAGAGGAATTTTAAGGTGGTTTTCGCCTGAGCTCGTGTTGATCCACCAACATTTTTGCTGTTGGTCGCCGGCTTCGATGCTGACCAGTGCTTTTCCGTTGGCCGGCCCTACGAAACTGATAACGGCCTCTTCACCAATGCGATAACGTTCTTTGTTGGTACTCAACGGAAGCAGGCTGGCTCCACCATCAGCACGCCTTCCGGAACGCGAATAGGACGAAGGCCAGTCAACATAGCTGACAATCCCGGAACTATGACCTACTTTTTTATTGCTAACACGAATGATGTAATTGCCCCATTGATCATTGGTAGGTTCCCATTTAAATACCCCTTTACCTTGGTTGAGCTGAACTTCTTTTTCAAGGATTCGCTCAGTGTCGTAGCTGCTGATGTAATTGGCCTGTCCGTTTTGGCTGCCCGACCACCACCACGACCAATTGGTTTTCAGCACTTCTACCATCACTTTGTCGTTGCCTGTCGGATTACCGTGGGCGTCAAGCTGAATGATGTCATAGGCAAGCGTGTTGCCCGTATAAAGATAGCCTTCTTTCTCCGTTGGAGGAGCAGCAATTCCGAGGTAATGCGTATAGGGCAGAAAATCAGCATGATGGCTTGTAACCGAAAAATCGCCGCCGGGTTCAAAAACATTTGCCTCCCATTGCATCAGAAATTTACCGGGTGTCAGTTGGCCGCTGGGAAGTTTCAACGAGCCCGACCAGCGCCCTTCGGCATCAAGCTGACCGCTAAACTCGGTTTTTTCAGCTTTGCCGGAATAAATCGTCGGGTCGGTGA
>JBDHYV010000291.1:0-3370 GCA_039811545.1 Bacteroidales bacterium
TTCATACCATTCGTTTTGCTCCACGCTTCCATGTGTCGCATAAACAAACACAACTCGATTGTCGAAAGCCATCTTCAGACCACCCTGTCTTTGTGCATTTTTTTCTTTTGGATTGAGCGAAGCCGTCAGACTCCAGTGTTCACCGTTTTTAATGAAATGGATGTCGCCGCTTGAGTAGGGAAGGATTTCCTGACCGTCAACCCGAACAATCTTGGGCATCGTCATACCATGAAGGCCTAATAGCAGACTGAAACTTAGGAGATTATCTGTTTGAAGTGTTAAAGTATCCTCATGCCGCACTGCTTTAACAGAGGAAGTTTCGTATTGTTTTTTCTGCTGATTCAGTCTCACCCAATGGTTTTCGGACGAGACCACGGGGGCTGCTGTCGCAAAATAAAGGCTATCCACAGTTTTTGTTTCGGGAATAGGGTTCTGCTTCATAAAATCGAACAACGGTGGCCAGTCAACACTCTCATCACCATACCAATGCGATCCGCCGGGATATTCGTAATAGGCAAAATTTGGATGGAAAGTACCCAACAGTGCGCGCATTGTTCGGGCATGATCCACTGGAACCACGGCATCAGCACTCCCATGAAGGACATAAATCCCGGCTTGAAGGTAGTTTTTTGCGAGATTGAAAATCCTTCCGGCCGAGGCTCCTCTTTCGAGCATTCGAAAATGTGGATTTTCGCTCAAGCCTTGATCAGCCACTGTTTTGCGATATCCGGCTACGTCCGGATATCCGGCGCAGGGCGAAACCGTCCCCCAAAAACCTGGATAGGTTGCACCCAAAAACCACGACCCATGTCCTCCCATGGAATGACCGGTGAGGAAAGTTTTCTGCGGATTGGTTTTGAACAGACGTTTTGCCTCGGCCAACACCTCAAGGGCATCTTTGCGGCCCCATTCTTCCCAGTTAAAACCGAAAGGGCGACGGTTGGTGGGCGCTACGATAAACGCCCAGTCTTTTCGTTTGTATGCCCGGGCTTGATTGGCAGCCTCCACCGAGGCACCGTGAACCGAGAGTACCAAAGCCTGTCCGGCACTGTTGCGCAACGAAGGTGCCACCGAGAAATATTGCACACTGCCATCAATCCGACTGACAAAACTACGTTCGTGATAGGTTGTGCTTTCGCTGACTTTTAGGGTGATTTCGATGCGATCCGCCTCTTTCCCATCAGGATTTTTAAGGATAAGTTGCGCCTTCAAAGTGTCGTACAAAGGCACAGCTTCAAAGGCAGGTATCCGAAAAGCGACTTTACGCACCGTAAGTGAGAGCACCGTCCCCATTTCGACGGTGGCTTTTTCACCATCGGGCAGCAAACACTCAATGCGGTAGCCCCTAAGCGGCTTCTCGGTGGCGTTGACTACCCTGATGGCACCCAGCCGCTCCTGATTTTCATCACGCAGCAGCGAAGGCAGGGTAGGGTCGCGATGGGTAAAAAAAACGGGCTTGCTGGGAACAACCAATCGCGAGCTGTAGCGCGAAAAGCGCCCATAGGAATACAAAAACTCGTTTTGACCCTTTTTGAGCCTGAAAGGAATCAAAGTATAACCGTAGTCATAGTGGTCGCCTTCGTGCGGTAAACCATTGATATATACACGGGTATGACCGGTGGCCTCGAGCAATACGATCTCACTTCGAGCCGAGTTGTAGGCCGTATAAAGCAGCGATTTGGTCAGCTTGTCTGAAAAGACCGCATTCGAATCGGCAGTGGTTGATTCCCATTTCAGGTCTTTCTCTTGTCCTTCTCCCGAAAAATAAGCTCCTACAGGGCTACCATCCACCGGCGTTGTAAAACTACCGTTTGCCAACTGCCATATTACAATATCGTTAGCCCCGTTGATTAATCCGGGTTGAATGCCGTTTCGAAGCACAAAACCATGCCTGAATGTGTGTAATACCTGGCCCTCTTTGGTGCTTTCAACTTTCTCTTTGCCGAAAATCTCAACTATATTTCCGGTTTTCTGCGCCTGACAAACAAGACTCAGGATGATGGATGCAAGCCAGAATAGAAATTGTATCGCCTTGGCTTTCATTGTGTTGGTTGTTAAATCATAGAATAATGTTATGGTGTTAAACCAATACCGCAAGATAGGCGAAATCTTCCTGTTTCCGACAGGCTCAATCAAGAAAAAGTTCTATTTCCGGTTCTTTTTCGATTTTGCAGGCTCGGCCTTTGGTTCTTCTTTCCAATAACCTTCGAGTGAAAGTTTATGATCAAGATTTGCAACGCCATAGGTGATTACTGCCGAAACAATGGAAGAATGTTCAAGATATTCGGGGATGGCCATATTGTAGAGGTCGCGCTCGGTGTGCCAAATCTCACCATAATTGAAATCATATCCTTTCGGGTCGGCTGTTCCAATGCTCAGTGTAGGAACGCCTTCCACGGCAAAAGGCCCGCTGTCGGTGCTCCAGGGTTCTTTGGGGCGCATCATGGGCTCGCTTTGTTTGAGCGTGAATGGAAAATCGGGATTGATTCCGTTCAACGGCTGGCATATCTGTTCAAAATCGTTCATCATGGAGGCGGGCACACTCATGCTGTTTGTAACGGTAGGTCCGCCATCGCGGTTGAACATATTGGAAATGCGCCCCAATTTATCGGCATTGCGTTTTACCCAGCTTTTTGAGCCAAGAAGTCCAAACTCTTCGCCAGCCCACAGGATGACTAAGATTGTGCGCTTGGGTTTCGCGCCGGCCTGCATGATAAGACGCGCCGTTTCAATGGTCGGAGCCAGTCCCGAACCATCGTCAACAGCACCGGTGGCCACATCGAAAGCGTCGAGATGAGCACTCACAATCACATATTCGTCGGGAAAATCAGTGCCCGGAATCACACCGATAACATTGCAATAACTGATGGGGCCTAAACGGAAATGGTTGCGAATGTTGAATTCCAGCTCAAAACGCTGGCGTTCTTTGGCCATCTGTTCGATGATAGCAAACTGATGTTCGTCAAGTTTAATATCAGGAACTTTTGGGAGATTGTCGAAAGTCATCTGATCAATGTTTTTTCGGTCGTAAAGGGCGGTGATTGGATTGGGTGCCGACTGGATGAAACCCAGGATTCCGGCTTCAACCATTTCCTGATAAAATAATGCCGGCTCATCGCGATAGGGGAGCATTTCTTTTTCCGGGATGCCCTTTCCACGGTTTTCCCAGTTTTCCCAGCGAATTTTGTTGTTTTTCTTTTCTATCTCCTCATTTTCGGTGATGGCAGCCGCGCGTTTTTCGTTTGATGCTGAGGTGTAATCCACCGGCCAGCCGCTGCTCTTACCCGAAATCAACACCCATGCGCCTTTGAGTTTGGTCTTCATCCGATCTAACTGTGCCTTCGTCTTGTGCTCGATCATCACATGACCT
>JBDHYV010000292.1:0-3351 GCA_039811545.1 Bacteroidales bacterium
TATTTTGCCGAAAAGAAGCCCTATCTCAATCCTAAGCTTTGTGTGGACGAGGTGGCGCACGAGCTGAACACCAACAATAAATATCTTTCGCAAATTGTCAACGACCACTACGGCCGCAATTTCACCAGTTTTGTAAACGGCTTTCGCTGCGCGTGTGTAATTGAATATTTTGGTATGGAAGAGTATGAGAACTTCAGTTTAGATGGCATTGCCGAATCGGCTGGTTTTCAAAGCCGATCAACATTTGTAGCTGCATTTAAAAAGCATACCGGACAGCTTCCTTCTGCCTACCGAAGCGAGCTGAAGAAAAAATCAATAGAAGCTTAGCCTGTTATAGCTCCGATTGTTTTTGCTTGGTTCGTTATCACCGCCCAAAGCCTCCCAAAACAAGCGGTGTTGTACAAAACCAATTTTTCGCCTTCGGTCATCTCAAGAAGAATTTTTTCGCTTTATTTGTATTCCAATGCCCCAATTTGGGGGCTTGCGAAACAACTATTTTTGCAACTAATTGATTATTTGCCATATACAAATTTAGCAACATGAACTACTCCAAAACAAAATCCGTAAAAGAAATTTTCATTGAAGGGAAGCAATATCATTACGCTACACTCAAGGGGCTTGATGACGATAAGGTGCAGCGTTTACCTTTTAGTATCCGCATTCTGCTTGAGAATGCCCTTCGCAATTACGATGGTTTCAGCATCACCGATGAACATATCACCACTTTACTCAACTGGAGGCCTGAAGCCGTTGACCGTGACATACCGTTTATGCCGGCGCGCATACTGATGCAGGACTTTACCGGAGTGCCGGCAGTGGTGGATATGGCCTCGCTTCGGGCCGAGTTTGTCAGGCATGGGAAAGACGGGCAACGAATCAATCCAGCCATTCCGGTGGATTTAGTGATTGACCACTCGGTTCAGGTTGATTTTTTTGGTACTGATTATGCCTACGACAAAAACGTGGCTTTGGAATTTGAACGCAATAAGGAGCGTTATGAACTGCTGAAATGGGCGCAAAAAGGGCTTCGCAATTTTACCGTTGTCCCACCGGGCATGGGCATTTGTCATCAGGTAAACTTAGAGTATCTGGCCAAAGGCGTTGTAGAGCGTGAAGGTTGGCTATTTCCGGACACTTTGGTAGGGACGGATTCACATACACCCATGGTGAATGGCATTGGCGTTGTTGGCTGGGGAGTGGGCGGTATCGAAGCGGAAGCAGCCATGCTCGGGCAACCAATTTTCTTTACCTGCCCGCAGGTTGTTGGGTTGAAACTCACCGGTAAAATCCCTGAACAATGCACGGCCACCGACTTAGTGCTCACTATCACACGCCTTCTGCGCAACGCCGGCGTTGTCGGAAAATTTGTGGAAGTGTTTGGCCCTGGGCTCGATCATTTGACAGTAACCGACAGGGCTACTATTTCCAATATGTCGCCCGAGTTTGGCTGCACCATCACCTATTTCCCCGTTGATGGCCGCACCTTGGACTATATGCACGCCACCAACCGTCCACCGACTTTAATCAATATGGTGGAAACCTATTGCCGCGAAAACCTTTTATGGCGCACAGGCAACGAAGAAATTGTTTATTCGAGCCTTGTTGAACTCGACCTATCAAGTCTTAAGCCAACTGTTTCGGGGCCAAAACGCCCGCAAGACAAAATTCTTGTGGAGGAGTTGGGTGATAAATTTGGTGAAATCCTGAAAAACGAATTTCGTCGCGACTATCAACCCAAAAACGAACGGGCTGAATACGCCATGTTGATTGAAGGTGGATCGGGTACAGAGTTCACTTTTGGCAAAGTGCCCATGAGCGGACAATTAAATTCCGACGTGATTGTGGACAACAAATTGCGTTCGGTCAGAATCAGGCAGTCGAACAAAGAATTTGTGCTCAGTGATGGGAGTATTGTGATTGCTGCCATCACCAGTTGCACCAACACTTCTAATCCTGCGGTGATGGTCGGAGCCGGTTTGCTGGCACGCAAAGCCATCGAAAAAGGCCTTCGCACCAAATCGTGGGTAAAAACATCTTTGGCACCAGGTTCAAAGGTGGTTACCAAATATTTAGAGCGTTCGGGATTAAATGCTGACCTTGACGCTTTGCGTTTTCACACGGTTGGTTACGGTTGCACTTCGTGTATTGGCAATTCGGGACCACTTCCGCCGGCCATTGCCACTGCCGTTGACAAAGGCGAGTTAGTTGTGGCTTCGGTACTTTCGGGCAACCGCAACTTCGAAGCACGTGTTCATCCGCAAGTGAAAATGAATTTCCTGATGTCGCCCATGCTCGTTGTGGCTTATGCGCTGGCCGGGCGGGTAGATATAGACCTGATTCACGATCCCATTGACCTCGATCCAAACGGACAACCGGTTTATTTGAGAGATATCTGGCCTTCGCGCGACGAGATTCGGCAAACCATTGCCAACTGCATGACACAGGACGATTTCAAAGAAGTGTATGATGTGATATTTGATGGTTCGCACGATTGGCAAAATCTTGAAGTGAGCTTGAAGCAAAATTTTGAATGGGATAAAAACTCCACCTATATCAAAGAAGCACCATTTTTCGAGAACCTGAAAGCCGAACCTGATCCGGTTTCCAATATCGAGAATGCCAGGGTTTTGTTATATCTGGGCGATTCGGTAACGACCGACCATATTTCGCCGGCAGGTTCGTTTGGTGAAAAATCACCGGCAGGGATTTATCTGAGTCAAAACAGTATTGCTCAAGACGACTTCAATTCGTACGGCTCGCGGCGAGGCAACCACGAGGTGATGATGCGAGGCACTTTTGCCAATGTGCGTATCAAAAACAAAATCACGGATAAGGAGGGTGGTTTTAGCCGATATTTCCCGACAAACGAGCAGATGAGTGTATTCGACACGGCAATGGCATACCAAAAAGACGCAACCCCCCTCATCATCCTTGCCGGAAAGGAATACGGCTCGGGCTCCTCGCGCGACTGGGCAGCCAAAGGCACTTTCCTTTTAGGCGTGAAGGCTGTTATTGCCGAAAGTTTTGAACGCATCCACCGCAGCAATCTTGTGGGAATGGGTGTGGCACCTTTGGTTTTTGACGAGGGTGAGAATGCTGCATCGCTGGGTTTGGATGGGAGCGAAAATTATCATATCAGCGGCATTGCCAACGAGCTGAAACCACACAAAGTGTTGGATGTCACCGCCGTACATTCATCAGGTAAAGTAACAAAGTTTAAGGTTTATGCCCGTTTCGACTCAGAAATTGAAATTGAATATTTCAAAAATCAAGGCATCTTACAATACGTGCTCAGGCAATACCTCAAAAGTTAGAAACAGAGCGAGGATTGTTACCGAAGTTTAAAAAATG
>JBDHYV010000293.1:0-3341 GCA_039811545.1 Bacteroidales bacterium
TCGCGTTTATAGGATTCGTTCGACTGAAACACCATCACGCTATAGTCGTTCTTGTAGGCTACTTCTTCAATACCATTGATGATGGCCGAGAAGAAATAATGTTCGATTTCGGGGATAATCAGGCCGATGGTGCGGGTTGAATTGCTGCGCAGGTTGAGGGCGATGCGGTTGGGGCGATAGCCTAACAATGCTGCTAATTCCTTGACGGCAGTCCGGGTTTTGGAGCTGATGTCGGGATGATCCTTCAGAGCCCGCGAAACTGTTGAAGTGGACAAGCCTAGCTTGAAGGCAATGTCTTTGATCGTAACCTGACGTTTCATTGTATCGGGTTGTTTTTTTGAAAGAATTGAAGGGATAAAAATACATCATTTTCCGGCCTTTGAAAGCAATTTGAAAAATATTTATTTCATTTCAAACGATTGCGAGAAAAAAATGAGAAATTCTATAACCATCCATCGGGTTTATCCTAAATAATTTCGTATTTTTGTACAAAACCACAAAAAAGAAAATTGACAGAAAGCTTTGTTTTTCTGAAACCGGGAAAACGAAATTTCGTTCACTAATCACAAAATTACCATTTATGAACAGTGTTTTACGCAAGTTACTTCCGCTGACTTTGGGACTTTTTCTGTCAGGGTTTGCCTTTGGGCAAACGGGCACGGTGAAAGGAACTATCAGGGATAAGAGCACAGGGGAAACCCTGCCGGGTGCCAACGTTTTGCTCAAGGGTACGCTCACCGGGGCTTCTGCCGATTTCAACGGCAATTATGTGCTGGAGCATGTTGCTGCCGGAAGTGCAACCATCGAAGTGAGTTTTGTGGGTTATCTGCCACAGACGAAAACCATTACGGTAAATGCCGGAAAAACTGCTGAGCTTAGTTTTTTACTTGAAAATGACGCTATTAACCTTCAGGAAACCCTTGTAATTGGGTATGGCGTTCAGAAGAAGAGTGATAAGACAGGAGCTGTATCGCATTTGGTGGCCGATGAGCTGAATCAAGGGGCACTTACTGACCCCATACAGGGAATTCAGGGAAAAGCTGCCGGAGTACTCATCTCGAAAAAGGGAGGCGACCCAAATGCAGGATTTGCTGTAAGAATCAGGGGCTCGGCCGGTTATGATGCCAGCACAACACCGCTGTTTGTTATTGACGGTGTGCCAAATGCCGATCCAACAGCCATCGCGCCCGAAGATATCGAAAGCTACAACATCCTCAAAGACGCCGCCTCGACGGCTATCTATGGCTCACAGGGTGCCAACGGGGTTATCATCATCACTACCAAAAAGGGAAAACTCGCATCCTCGCCGGGCACTAAACAATCGAAAGTGGAATTTAGCCACCGCACCAGTTTCGACCGCGTTGCCAATAAATTTGATGTGATGAGTGCCGACGGAATCCGCGACTTTGCCAAAACAAAGCTTCAGACAGCGTTATTGGAACATCCCAATTGGACTGTGGACAGTATCTTTCGCGATGGAGGCGCCAATACCGATTGGCAGGATGAGGTTTTTAGAACCGGAATCAACAATGAAACCCATATCAATTTCTACGGCGGTGATGACAAAAGCGCCTATTACGGTTCTATTGCCCGTGCACAATGGCAGGGCGTGATGAGAGGAACCGAAAAAGACCGCACAACAGCCAAAGTGAATCTGAGTCATAAAGCCTTTAACAACAAGCTCACCCTTTCAGGAAACCTGAATACTTCGTTTGAAAATAATGACTACGAAAATTATGGGGGCTGGGGAAAGGAAGACATCATCTATCAGGCCATCTCGCGCAATCCCACCGATCCTGTTTACGATGCACAGGGCAATTATGATAAAACACAGCGCGATTTTAACTACGAAAACCCCCTTGCTATCATCAATATGATTACCAACACCCGTGATGCGAAAAGATATCTTGGAAGCATCAGAGCCGATTTGGAAATCACCAAAGGACTTATGGGAAGCGTGAGCGCAAGTTATATTCGTAACGATCACGAAGGCACCTATTTTCGCCCGACAGGCGTGTTTGCTTCGGCTGATAACGGTTCAGCAAGTCGCTATTATTCCAATAATTACAAAAAGCTGATCGAATCAACTCTTAACTATAACACAAGTTTTGCGGAGTTTCACAACCTCGATGTGGTTGTGGGTCATTCCTGGCAGGAAGAAGGAAACGATGGTTTCTCGGCCAATGCCAGCAACGCTTCCTCACCCGGTATCGGAGCCGACAACTTGCAGTCGCTGGTGGATGTGAAATGGGGTGATGTTAGATCTTATCGCGATGAAGCTACTTTAATCGGTTTATTTGGCCGCGTGCAATACAACTTCAATTCAACCTATTATGCCTCAGCTAGTTTACGTCGTGACGGCTCCACAAAATTTGGAAAAAACAACCGTTGGGGTTGGTTTCCCACAGCTGCTTTAGGTTGGAATCTTCATAACGAAGAGTTTATGGTCGGCATCAAATGGATTGACCAATTGAAATTGCGTGCCAGCTATGGTGTTTCGGGAAACCAGGCTTTTGCACCTTACCTGAGCCAGGCCGCATGGTCGCCAAGCGGGCTTGCTATCAATCCCGAAACCGGAATGCAGGTGATTTCCTATCAGCCGGCCTGGAACTCCAATCCCGATCTGAAATGGGAGAGAACTTCGGAAGTCAATATCGGATTTGACTACGCCTTCTTTAACAGCAAAATCAGCGGTTCGTTAGAAGTTTATCAAAAAAACACAAACGATCTGATTGGACAATATGCCGTGCCAGTTCCGCCAAACCTTGCGCCACGTACCTTTGCCAACTCGGGAAGTATTAAAAACCGTGGGATTGAGTTCTACATCCAGAGCTATGTGGTGAACACGAAAAACTTTAGCTGGAAAACCAGTATCGTGGCCGCCCACAATAAGTCGGAATTTACTGATTTGGGTAATTTCGTTACCGATGCCAACGGTGTGCGTCACGAAGGCTATATCTCCGGTCGAGGAATGGTTGGCGACGACTTTTATCTTCTCGGTATCGCCGTTGGGCAGGAAGTGGGAGCTTTCTATCTCCCGAAATTTATAACCGTGAAAAACGGGAAATTCATCTACGAAAGCAAATCGGGCGGCTATACCGATATCCTTTCCGAGGCTAAGCGCTATTTTGCGGGTACTGCCAATCCTGACGTCGAACTGGGATGGTCTAACAGCCTCACTTTTATGAAAAATTGGAGCCTCGATTTCTCGTTCCGCTCACTTATCGGAAACAAGGTGTACAATGCGACCAAATCGTTCTTCGATACACCTGGCGTTGCCCCTTCGCTCAATGGTATGCCCGATGTGTACGACTGGTATGAAAAAGGCCGTACCCAAGGTG
>JBDHYV010000294.1:0-3304 GCA_039811545.1 Bacteroidales bacterium
TCACCCAATTGGGGTTAGTCTTCCGACTGACATCTCCAGCATTGAAATTGTTGGGATAGAAGGAAAATGCGTACTCAAGGTCGAAATAGACCGCCCTGAGCAGAAAGCTATTGTGGTGAATATCCAAACCTTGCCTTCTGGCCTTAATCTGTTGAAGGGCAAAAATAGTTCCAACAAACAGATAATGAGAAGGTTTGTAAAAATGTAAAATGGAAATCCGGCTTGCTTTTGTTTTATTTCAACACCTGATATTGCATTCCTCGTTTGTCTAACTCAGCCAAAATGGTTGGCAACTGATGGGTATCCTGAAGGTTAAACGTAATAGTAACCTGAACGTAACCCACCGGAACACTGGTTGTTGAACGCTCATGTTCAATATCGTGGATATTGGCTTTCATTTTCTCCAATATGGAGATGATAGATTTAAGCATTCCGGCCTGATCGGGGATAAGCACCTGAATACGGGCTCGCAATCCTTCTTCCATTACTCCTTTGTCCAATATTTGTTCCAATATACTCATATTCACATTACCGCCACTCACGATGGCCACCACTTTACGGCCTTTGAGATTGGTTTTCTGATAAAGCACTGCTGCCATTGCGGCGACACCAGAAGGCTCAGTCAGTATTTTGGAGCGCTGCATCATCAAATAGGCGGTGTGGGCCATTTCGGCATCGTTGACCACAACAAATTCGTCAACAAATGTCTTTGCTGCCTCAAAAGTCAGATTTCCAGGGGATTTTACAGCGATTCCGTCGGCAATAGTGGCCACTGAGTTAAGGGTTACCGGTTCGCCTTTTTCGATGGAGACTTTCATAGATTGGGCTCCATCGGCTTCCACACCGATAATGCGGATGGAGGGATTAAGCTGTTTCAATGCAATGGCAATGCCTGAGATCAGTCCGCCACCTCCAATCGGAATCAATACATCGTCCACTTCGCGGAGCTGTCCGAATATTTCGAGACCTACCGTGCCTTGTCCGGCGATGATATAAGGGTCGTTGAAAGGATGGACAAAGGTTGCGCCTGTCTTTTCCTGAAACTCAATGGCTGCGTTATAGGCATCGTCAAAAGTATCGCCAGTAAGAATGACCTCGGCACCATAAGAACGCGTAGCAATTACTTTAAGTGGAGGTGCAAAAACAGGCATAAAAACTGTACTTTTAACCCCAAGGCGGGTGGCAGCAAAGGCTACTCCCTGGGCATGATTTCCTGCCGATGCACATAAAACACCATTTGCCAGCTCTTCGGGAGTCAAGTTGTGGATTTTGTAATAAGCACCTCTTACTTTGAATGAGCCGGTGGATTGCAGGTTTTCGAGCTTAAGGTAAACTTCGGCACCCGACATGGCCGAAAAGGATTTGCTCCGCTCCAATGGAGTGAGTTTCACCACATTGCTCAGTACTGACTGGGCGTTAATGATGTCGGAGAAATGGGGTAGAGGTAGGGGATTGTGTGCAACAGGCATAATATTCTTTTTTGCAAAATTACGAAAGAAATAGAGCCGGCAGGCGATATAACCCATCAGGTTTTCGATCCAACACCGGCTCTTTTTTTATTGGTTTAAATTGATGTAGGCTAATCTTCGGATAAAATCAGAAGCAATACCTGTTAGTTTCAATCAGCATATCGGCAATTCGGCGGCGCGACTCTTTCACGTTGACAAAAGACACATTGCAAAACTCTCTCATAGATTGAATAGCCTGTGTCTGTTTGTTTTCGTCAGCAAACGACACTATGGCATCGGTTCCGGCTTTGGCAATAAGGTGCGATGCTTCGTGAGTCAGCACATCCAAAATGTCGCGATAGACAATAACTGCTTCAACGTCTTCTGTTTTTTCTTTTTTCTGAATACGCAAAACGGTGGCTTCCAAGGCATAAACCTGCATCAGCATATCGCTCAGGTTCATCATCACCTCTTCCTCCTCGGCCATCTTACGTCCAAAAGCTTCGCTGATGCCGGGTATAAGCATGAGGATAGCTTTTTTCATGTTGCGCACCGTGGCCAATTTACTTTCATAGTAAGGTAAGCCTTCAACGTTTTCGGCAATAGGGTTTTCGCAGACAAGACGGGCGACTCCAAACAGGTCGAACTCGTTTTTCATTCCCTTCTTCAACAGGCTGTCAACGGCAAGCAGACGGTTGATCTCGTTGGTACCTTCAAAGATGCGGTTAATACGCGAGTCGCGATAGGCACGGTCAACAGGAGTTTCGCTCGAAAAACCCATACCACCGTATATCTGCACTGCTTCATCAACAACAAAATCGAGGGCCTCGGAGCCATAAACTTTCAACAGGGCGCACTCAATGGCATAGTCGGCCACGCCTTCAATATTGGCCCGACCCAACTCAATGCCTTCCGATTTCATCCTAAGAATGTTGTCCTGAATATCTTTGCTGGCCCTGTAAACTGCAGATTCGGTAGCAAAAGTGCGGACTACCTGCTGGGCTAATTTGTGTTTGATGGCTCCAAATTCTGCAATGGCTTTTCCAAACTGCCGGCGTTCGTTGGCATAATTCACCGAATGTAGGATGGCCCGTTTGGCTCCACCAATCACCGTGGCAGCAAGTTTGATTCGCCCTAAATGCAAAATATTCAACGCAATGCGGAATCCTTCACCGCGTTTCCCTAAGAGATTTTCAACAGGAACTTTAACGTCATTATAAAAAATCTGACGTGTGGATGAACCTTTAATCCCCATCTTTTTTTCTTCGGGGTTCATGCTCACCCCTTCCCAGTCGCGTTCGACGATAAAAGCACTCAATACCCTGTCGTTGTCAATCTTTGCAAAAACTGTCTGAACATCAGCGAAGCCACCATTGGTGATCCACATTTTCTGTCCGTTCAGGATATAATGTTTCCCGTCTTCTGAAAGTACGGCCTTGGTGCGCCCTGAGTTGGCATCGCTGCCGGCTCCGGGTTCGGTGAGGCAATAGGCTGCCATCAGTTCGCCCGAGGTGAGCTTTGGAATATATTTTGCTTTTTGCTCTTCGTTTCCGTAATAGAGGATAGGTAAGGTGCCGATACCCGTATGAGCCATGATGGCCACTGAGTAGGAATAGCCTGAGCCGAGTGATTCGTTGGCTTTGATAATGGAAAGAAAATCCTGCTCAAAACCACCGTATTCTTCAGGCACCGAGAGACCGAGCAAACCAATGTCGCCGGCACTTTTTAACAACGAGGCCATTAGGCCATCTTCCTGTTTGTCAATGCGATCCAGATTTGGAAAAATTTCTTTATCCAAAAAATCTTTACAGCTTTCTCCAATCATCAGGGTCTGTTCGTCAAACTCCTCCGGAATA
>JBDHYV010000295.1:0-3294 GCA_039811545.1 Bacteroidales bacterium
TCCTTTTCTGGTAGAGACCGTTTATTTAGAAAGGCGTACTTTTGCGCTTTTAACAAAACTTAAGCAGATGCGCGAAAAATTAGAAGCATTTCAAAGGCTGCTCACCATCATGGACGAGTTGCGGACTTCCTGTCCCTGGGACAGTGCTCAAACTATTGAAAGTCTGAGACACCTCACCATCGAAGAAACTTATGAGCTCAGCGATGCCATCCTGGAAAACAACTTGGACGAGGTAAAAAAAGAGCTGGGCGACCTGATGTTGCACCTGGTTTTTTATTCAAAGATTGGCTCCGAGCTGGGGGCTTTCGATATTCGCGATGTGCTCAATGGTATCTCGGATAAGCTGATAGTCAGGCATCCGCATATTTATGGTGAAGTAAAAGTGGCCGATCAGGAGGATGTGAAATCAAACTGGGAGAAAATCAAACTGAAAGAAGGGAAAAAATCAGTGCTCGAAGGAGTGCCGGGTAGTCTGCCGGCTCTGTTAAAAGCCTATCGTATGCAGGAAAAAGCCGGAGGTGTTGGGTTTGAATGGCGGCATACGGATGATGTGTGGGTCAAAGTGAAAGAAGAAATGGGTGAGTTGGAGCAAGAGGTGAAACGCCACGCTCCTGTCGAGCGACTCGAGGACGAGTTTGGCGACTTGCTTTTTGCCTTGGTCAACTATGCCCGCTATATCGGCGTCAACCCCGAAGACGCGTTGGAACGCACCAACCGTAAGTTCAAATCGCGTTTTCAATATATTGAGAGAAAAGCCGAAGGCCTCGGTATGAAACCGCACGAGATGAGCCTCGAAGAAATGGACGGTTATTGGAACGAAGCCAAAAGAGCAGAATAATCTTTAGGAATTATTGTTTTGCAGTTTGGCGAAGTGGCGGATCTTTACCGATAAGCTTCAATCGAAGGACGAGCTTTCAATTTAACTAAAACGTTCAAGCGAAGCAATATATCCTCCAGTTTATCAAAGTTACGGTTGTGTGCTGTCCTCCTTCAAAGGTTTCAATTTTTGAATCCATCTTTTTCTTGACGAAAAGTTTGTTGAGAAGTTAAACAACTTCTTTTTCAGAGTATGACCGATTTTCAGCCTGACACGCCTTTTGTGTTTTTGACGGGATGGCATCGCACCGGTTGAACTCCTTGATAATATTTACGAAAGCGTGACACTTTTATAATAGACAGGAACGCGACACTTTAGATTCACAATTTTTCGAGATTTATCATCAATTTACCCCGGAAAAATAATTTTCTCGTGCAGAGTGAAAAAAAATGAATCGCAAATGGCACTTTGAGGGAACAATTTGCGCAGGATGTCGGACAACTTGGATGAACCTTCGGGCAAATGGATGAGGCGTAGAATAAATGCAAGAGTTAATTGCTTGAAAATCTGGAATGAATTATTTCGCGCATTTGTGGCTAAGAAATTAGTTGCCGCGAATTCACGAATGGGGGGGGGCGATTGTGTTGCGATGATTCTCATTGCAGCTTTGTTTGGAGTCATTATTAAGGCTGCGTTTGAGCAAAAGATGCCTATGGATGGGATGAGGAAATCAAAAGGCTGTGGAGTTGTAAGATTTGTTGTTTAAGTTCTTCAAGTTCAATGTTATGAAGCACATAGTCGCTGAGCGGGATTTTTATTTCGTCTTTCCATTGCAGTTGCATCCGTTGTCGGATGGCGGCTTCATGGCATTGGTCGCGTTTCAGCAGGCGTTGCAAACGTAGCGGCTCGGGTGCGGCCACATAGACCACTTTGTCGAACTGCTTTTCAAGTCCTTTCTCAAAAAGAATTGCGGTTTCATAAAGGGTGTAGGGAACTTGATGCTGTTGTTGCCTCCAAAGTTGGAAATGTTGACGTACTAAAGGATGAATGAGTTTCTCGACAAAATCTAAGTCCTCCGGTTGGCTAAAAAGTATAGCTGCAAGGTTTTTTGTGCGGATTTTCCCTTCCGCATCGTAAATTTCGCTGCCAAACTTCGCTGCCATCTTCTCCCTAACGGCATGCTCCTGATAAAGCTTTTTTGCGGCTATATCGGCCTCAAAGACAGGAATACCTAAGGTACGAAACAATCCACACGCGGTTGATTTTCCGCTGCCCATATTTCCGGTGATGGCGATATTCAGGCTCATTTCAGAATGATGTACTCCACTTGTTCTGGCTCGATGCGGCTCACACTGATATTGGCGGGATGCTGAACCAGTCGCAATGACAGGAATTTGTTTCGTGCGCCGATGCCGTTCGTGTCGGCTTCTACAAAGAAAAGGTCGGCTCCTATTTTGTTATAATCTTTCATCGCTACCGAAAAAACGATTTTCGCCCGCGAAGGGAAGAGCTTCATCCGCACACCAGACGGCTTGACGACATTTGCCTCAATGGTGGATTCTGTAAATTGTTCGACATCGAACCAGGCTGTTACGACCTCCTCCCGTGGTTTGAGTATAGGTAGGTGAACCAATGGCACTTGCACGCTGAAATCTTCTGTTAATTTTGTGTGCCTGATAACTTCTGTGTCAATCTTATTGAGTGTATCGAGAACAGTTTTTGGGGCTAACACCCAAACGCTGTCAGGCTCTGTCTTTACCTGTTCATAAAGTTTGTACTGGCTTTCGAAGTGAAGGTCGTAAACAGCTCTGACAGCCACTTTTCGCTCGATAAGAGGCTCCATGTTAAAGACGAGGTCGCCGTCGTTCAACACGAGATGGCTTTCGATGAGATTGAGTTCAGCCGCCAAAAAGCTTCGTAGGTTGGAAGCGGTGATGTAAAAAATGTTCTGGTTTTGCCGGTGTGGGTGAAGCTGGCTCACCGGAACAGGAACAGGCTTGCTTTTGAACGATGCCATATAGAATTTCAATAGCCCAAATCCTTTGGAGGTAACGGTGGCGTTAATTTCGGGGTTTGCCTGATGGGCGTTGATGTAGTATTCAATAGGTGGGTCGGTCAGTTGTAGCCTGAGTTTGATGGGAATGGTATAAGTTCCGGCAAGTTTGACAAAAAGCCATAGCAGCGACGAAAGAATCAGGAAAAAACCAAAAGCGTAGAGTCGTCGCTCTTTCGGTGCTTTTTCGCGATTGAGGTCGGTGTTGTCGGGTAATGCTTCCATCTGCCAGAAGTGAATACAAAGGTTGAAAAACAAGGCCGACCCTGAAGGCCGGCCTGTTTTTTTATTTTTACTTGGTCATGCCCACCTGTGAGGCATCCGAAAGGATTGCACTCTTCTCGAATTCAATCTTCGTATCGGTGTCCACTTCCAGAATCACAGTGTTGTCCTTGATGCCGGCAATTTTACCATGAATTCCGCC
>JBDHYV010000296.1:0-3293 GCA_039811545.1 Bacteroidales bacterium
GCACTCCCTGAGCTACACACTGGTCAATAATATCGTTGCTCACCTCGGCGAGCCGGTAAACATTGGCCTCGCGTGCACGATAGTCGCCACCTTTGATGGTGTCGTAAAACAGACGGAAGACGCTGTCGCCATCGTTGGGGTAGTTTTTGGCCGCATTGATACCCCCCTGGGCCGCAATGCTATGTGCACGGCGCGGACTGTCGTGGATACCAAAAACCTTGACGTTGAAACCCAGCTCGCAAAAACTGGCAGCGGCAGCAGCACCGGCCAAACCCGTACCCACCACAATAATATCCATGCGGCGTTTGTTGGCGGGGTTCACTAAGTTCTGATGAGATTTGTAATATGCCCACTTTTGAGCCAATGGCCCCTGTGGAATTTTTGAATCTAACTTGCCCATATCTCGTTCATCTTATGAAAAATAAATAACTAAAGGAATTGCAATGAAACCAAGGGTAAGCACAATAGTAAACACCGTGCCAAACGCCTTGATCACAGGGGTATATTTGGTGTGGTTAAGCCCCAGCGACTGGAAAGCCGACTGAAAACCGTGCTCCAAATGAAACCCAAGCAGCAACAGTGCCACCAAATAAAAGGCAACATACCAGCCATCTTTGAACAGGTTGACAACCATCTGACCCATGTTTTCATAGGTGCCCTGTTCATACGTAATTTCATCTATTTGACCCATCTTGGCCTTGATGAAAAAATTCGCAAAGTGAATCACTAAGAAAATCAGGACGATGGCACCGGTATGAATCATGAATTTTGAAAAGTAAGATAGCTCCGACGAGCCTTTGCGTTCATAACGAATGGGGCGCGCCATCCAGTTTTGAATCTGTAAGACAACCCCCAGAATGATATGAACTACAAAACCCAGAAACAGCACCCACTGAAAAAGCTGAATCACCGGGTTGGTTGCCATAAAATGAGCAGCCTGATTGAACATCAACAAACTCTTGTCGAAAAGAATCAACAAATTGAGACTCAGATGAACCACCAGAAAGGTGATGAGGAAAAGCCCCATCAGCGACATCACAATTTTTTTGGTGACGGATGCATACATTACCTTTGTCATAACGTGCGATTTAGTTTTAATTGGAACCTTTGTGAACTTTTATCGGAAAAAGCTTGAACTTTTAGCATTACTTTTGTTGTTTTGCAGCATTGCACAAATGTAGGGATATATTTTGTTTTCTGCATACTTATAATTATTCTAAATTATACCATCTCAACTTTCGATGATGCGCCACCCTGATCTTCCTACCGAAATGTTTGTCCGCAACAGGCTAAATTTCAGCCAGATGCTTTCAGGCAAAAGCCTGGCTCTTTTTATTGGCAACGAAAAAATGTTACGCAATGGCGACCAGTATTTCCCTTTCAGGCAGCAGTCCGACTTCTTCTACCTGACGGGTATTTCACAAGAAAAGGCCATTTTGTTGCTTTTTCCCGACAGCCCCGACCCTCTGTTGCGCGAAGTTTTATTCATCGAGGCCTATTCGGCGCTCAAAGCGCAATGGGAAGGCTATATGCTCTCGGCTGAAGATGTCCGCAACATCTCGGGTGTGGCGCGTGTGCTCACTCACGGCGAGTTTGCTTCATGCCTGCGCGAAGCCATGAGCCATACCGAAGAGGTATTCCTTTATTCCTATGAATACCCGCGTTTTCTGCCTGAAACAGAAAGTCTGCAACTGAAGTTTGCACACAACATTCAGGCCCAATATCCCATGCACACCTATCGTCGTTCGGCACCCCTGCTCGACTCGCTCAGGCCGGTGAAATCGGAACACGAAATTGCCCTCATTAAAGAAGCCTGTCGGATTACCGGATTAGGATTCCGCAAGTTGCTGCATACCACCCGTCCCGGACGTTTTGAGTTTGAATTGGAAGCCGACCTGAGCCATCTGTTTACCACTCATCGTTGCAATGGCCACGGTTATCACCCCATCATTGCGGGCGGCCTCAACGCTTGCACTTTGCACTACAACGCCAACAACAGCGTTTTGGCCGAAGGCGAACTGCTACTGCTCGATTTCGGTGCTGAATACGCCAATTATTCTGCCGACCTCAGCCGAACCATCCCGGTGAGCGGCAAGTTCAGCCCACGCCAGAAACAATGCTATGAGGCTGTGCTTCGTGTTGTCAAAAAAGCTATCCCACTCTACCGCACAGGCAACACCATTGCCTCCATCAACGAAGCCGTCTGGAAAATGATGGAGCAGGAAATGATAGGGCTCGGATTGTTTTCACAAGCCGAGGTTGAAAAGCAGTCGCCCGAAAACCCGCTTTACAAAAAATACCTCATGCATGGAGTGGCCCACCATATCGGCCTCGATGTTCACGACACAGGGTCGCGCTATGCGCCTCTTGTGCCCGGCATGGTGCTTACGCTCGAACCCGGAATCTATATCCCCGACGAAAACATCGGCATCCGCATCGAAAACGACATCCTCATCACCGCCGAAGAACCGGTTGACCTAATGGCCGACATTCCCATCGAAACCGATGAAATTGAATCATTAATGAATTAATTGTCTATAAATAAACGTATTATGTTTGATAAAAAAGTGTATATTGAGCGTCGGAACAAGCTCAGAAACGAACTGAACAACGGGATTGCCCTGTTTATTGCCAACCCGGAAGCATCGTTCAACTATCCATCGAACACCTATTATTATCGTCAGGACAGCCATTTTTCCTATTTCTTTGGTCTCAATCTGCCCGGCTTTGCCGGATGCGTTGATTTCGAGAGTGGCGAAGAAATACTTTTCGGGAATGATTTCGACATTGACGACATCATCTGGATGGGCGAGCAGCCTTCGGTGAGTGAGTTGTCGGCTCGTGTCGGCGTTAACCAAAGCCAGACTTACGGTAATCTGCCTGACTATATCGCCTCTGCTCTTGCCAAAGGCCGGAAGATTCATTTTTTGCCTCCCTATCGCGGCAAGGTGATGATTGAGCTGGCTGCACTTCTGGGTATTCCCGCTACAGGCCTGAAAGCGGCTTCGAGTCTCGAGCTGATTCGGGCCGTGGTGAAATTAAAAGAGGTGAAGGACGGTCTCGAGATTGCCGAGATTGAAAAAGCCGTTGACGTGGCCTGGCTCATGCACACCACTGCCATGAAAATGGCTAAGCCCGGGATGAAAGAGCAAGAAATAGCCGGAACTATCGAAGGCATCGCCATCGCTTTAGGAGGAGCGGTGTCGTTTCCCATCATCCTGAGCGTTGACGGGCAAACACTTCACAATCATCATCACCACAACATCCTGCACGAAGGACGTATGTTAGTGGTT
>JBDHYV010000297.1:0-3282 GCA_039811545.1 Bacteroidales bacterium
GGTGATGATGTCGGTAGTCAGATTAAAATCGGGATAGAGCGAGCGGAGTTTATCGGCCATTGCACGAAATTCCTTTGCAGTGTACATTCTCCGCATGCGCAGCAATACACTTTCCGAGCCGCTTTGCAGACAGAGATGAAGATGTGGCGTGAGCTTCGGGTGGGCAAAAAGCTGAAAAAAACGATCGCTGAAGCCATCGGGTTCGATGGAGGAGATGCGCAGACGGAAGTCGCCAGGCAGGGCGAGAATATTCTCAACGAGTTGCTCAAAACTCAGCCCATTGTCGTTATAGCGTCCGATATTCACGCCTGTTAGCACGACTTCTTTAAAACCATGCTCGACGACCGAGCGGATGTTGTGATAAATTTCGGCAGCCGGGCGGCTTGTAGCCCTTCCGCGCACTTTTGGAATAATGCAGAAGGTGCAGAAATTGTTGCAACCGTCCTGAATCTTGATCATGCTGCGGGTGTGAAATGTTTTATAGGCTGCTTCGTAGCTGAACACATCGCGGTCGAAGCCTTCGGGGTCGGCCACCTCGCCACGGAAATGCTTTTCCACAATGCTGAAAATGGCCGCTTTTCGCTCGTTGTCCACTACATAGCTAATATTTTTTGACTCGAGCAGCGACTCTTTGTAATTATTAGCCATACAGCCAGTTACAACCACCATAGCATCACTATTTTGGCGATGGGCCTGATGGATTGTTTGTCTCGATTTTTGATCGCTCTGGTTAGTTACTGTACAGGTGTTTACAACGTAAATGTCGGCCTGCTGATTGAAATCTACTATTTCGTAACTTCCAGAATGAAAGCGCGAAGCAAGGGCATCGGTTTCATATTGGTTGAGGCGGCAGCCCAATGTTTTGAATGCGATTTTTTTCATGCGACAACGGTTTCAGATTGCACAGCACACAGCTTAGCTTCGAGCGAAAGTGGGCTTGCCGAGTCTATTTCTACTTCGGCAAACTGTCCGATGAGAGAAAAGTCGTTCGAGGCAAAACGAATCACCAATTTGCCTTCGGTGAGTGCCGAAAGGTATCCGTTTTTGCGGTCGCGAGCACGCACTAATACTCTCATCTTCTGGCCAATCAATGTTTTGTTGTATTCGTGAGCATGTTTCACTAACTCAGCGGTCAGGGCATGATAACGGGCTTTTTTGGTTTCTTTGGACACATCATCGGCCCATCGTGAGCTTGCTGCTCCGGGTCGGACACTGTATTGAGCAATATAGGCCATGTTGTAACGAAACTCCTGCATGGCCAATCTCGTGTTCTCGAACTGTTCTTCAGTTTCGCCGGTAAAACCGACAATGATATCGGTAAAGAGGGTTGCCTCCGGGATCAGTTGGCGGATCGTTTGTACGATATGCCGATATTTTTCCATCGAGTGTTTGCGGTTCATACGCAATAATACGCCATCATCGCCCGACTGCAGAGGCAGATGAATCTGTTTGGCCAGTACGGGGTATTGGGAGATTACGGCAATCACCTCATCGGTCATATCGCGTGGGTGTGGCGAGGTAAAATAAAGCCAGAAATTGCTGTTGCTTTCTTTACCAAACTCCCCAATGGCGCGCAGCAATTGCGGGAAAGTAAGTTCCTGGCCTTTTTTGTCGAGGCCGTAAGAGTTTACATTTTGCCCGAGCAGGGTGATGGATTTGAAGCCTTTGGCGACCAGCAGCTTCAGTTCGGCCAGAATTTCGTCGGAAGGGCGCGACACTTCTCTGCCACGGGTGTAGGGCACTGCACAGAAAGTGCAAAACTTGTCGCATCCATTCTGTATCGGGATGAAGGCTTCAAAATCGGAGGTGTAAGTTGGCTCAACATTCCAGAAACGGTCCATCTGGGCAGAGGGGTTCAATCTGAATTTCCGAACCGTTTCGCGTTCGGGTCTTACAGGAGTCAGGATGCTTTGCGTGCTTGCCGGCGCGAGAATATCCTCGATGAAGTCCATTTCCTCATGCGGCATGAGCGAAACCGGCGTAACGATACCGTATTGTCGTATCATATCGGGAAGGCCGGGCAACTCACTCATGGGAAAGACAAGGTCGAAAAGCTTCAGAAATTTTTCTTTATCGGCTGGCAATACACATCCCGACACAAAGGTAATCAAGCTCTTACGGTTTTTCATTTTATTCCAAAGGGCGATGCGCGAATACACCTTATCAATGGCTTTTTGGCGAACTGAGCAGGCGATAATGCCCAGAATATCGGCTTCATGTTCGTTATCGGTGGAGGCAAAGCCCATCTGGTGAAGTACGGTTTTAACCCTTTCGGTGTCGGAAAGGTTCATCTGGCAACCAAGCGAAATCAAGTGGTATTTCATAAAACAAGATGGCTGAGATTGAGATCAGAAATAAACTTCGGCATGGACATTCGTAGATGGAACGCCCTGTTGTTCTAGTATTTCAAATGCCTCGTGAATCATATTGAAATTTCCACAGAGAAAACAATGGGTTTCTTTTGGCACAGGGTTTTTGCGCAGATAGTCCGTAACACGTCCGTAAAAGTTACCGCCTTGGTCGCCGGTTGTACACAGAATATGACGAGAGGCTTCGTAATCCTGACGATCGTAAGCTTCATTTGAATACCTGACGCCATGCAACAGCCGATAGTCAATGTTGGGATAGCTTTTCACGAAGCTATGGAAGGGCGAGATGCCGGTGCCGGTAGCGATAAAAAGGAATTTGCCGTTGGCAAAAGTTGCAGACTCAAGTGTAAAAAAACCCAATGGCCCTTCGAGCTTGACTTTGTCGCCGGCATTGAGCTGTTTTAGTTGCTTGCTCACCAATCCATCGTCCACTTCTTTCACCAAAACTTCAAAAAAACCGTCCGACTCGGCACTGTAAACCGAATATTCCCGGCTTTCGATGCTTCCTTTGCGCGCTAAAAGCAAATGCTGTCCGGCTTTAAAAGCCAATCCCTTCCTTTCTATACGAAGCACATAGGCCATGGAAGTGAGCATTCGCACCGAAATAACCTGATGAAGATAATCCAATTCAGAATTCATGATTATAAGTTAAAGCGTTGATATAGTATTGTTTAGCATTTTTTTTGAAAAGGGCTGCAAAAATACAGATTTTTTTTCGGATTCGCGATCACATCCCCAGGGGCGACACAATAAGACGCGTTAACTTTTCAGAAAAGGCATCTGCACACAAAATTGATATACAGTGCATTAACCTTTCATCTATCTATTTGATAATAAGGGCTAAGTTCTAATATTAACAGCATTTTCCTTAAATTGCAAAAACAAATGATATGCTTGCGGTGAGGCGAGGATT
>JBDHYV010000298.1:0-3222 GCA_039811545.1 Bacteroidales bacterium
CCAAACCATCGAAGACCGGGAAAAACGCACCCGCTCGGCTCATTTCATTGTTGGGGTGATGGCCCAGATGAATCCACAGGTTAAAGAATCTGCCGATTATCTCCACAAACTCTGGGATCATCTTTATATCATCAGCAACTTCAAGCTCGATGTGGACTGTCCTTATGAGCCGCCATTGCCCGAAGTTTACAGACACCGTCCGAAACATACAGGCTACAAAAAAAACAATATCCCCTATGGCCACTATGGCCATTATGTTTCTGAGCTGATTATGAAAGCCGTGATGTATGACGACGGAGAAGAAAAAGATGCTTTTGTGGTTTGCATTGCCAACTACATGAAGAAGCAATATCTCAACTGGAATCGCGATACGGTGTCGGACGAAGTGATAGCCCTTAACCTTCATGAGCTTTCGGGCGGAAGGCTTCAGCTACCCGAAAATGCAAAATTAGCCTCAGTAAACGAAATCATTAACAAGTCGGGTTTAGTCAATCAAAATGTACCTGCCAAGCAAAAAAAGAAGTATAATATGCAAAGAGGCACAGGCCAGCAAAACAAAAAGAAAAAGTGAGCCGAGAAATCGCCAGCATTTTAATAGATGAAAAGGTGGAAAGATGCGTTTTCCACCTTTTTGTTTTCCTGCCAGAAAGCATAATGGAGGCGGGAAAGGGAAAAAGACGTAATTTCGGGGAAAAATTTTTACCTTATGTCGTCATTTAAAATAATAGGTGGGAACAGGCTCTCCGGCGAGATTATTCCACAGGGTGCCAAAAACGAGGCATTGCAGATTCTCTGCGCCTGTCTGCTCACCGACCAAACCTTAGAAGTGGACAACCTCCCCGACATTATTGATGTCAACAACCTGATTGACCTGTTGGCCAGTATGGGCGTAGAGGTAAACCGTCACACCCGTCATCATGTGAGTCTTCGTGCCGAAAGAGTCAATATGGATTATCTGTTGAGCGAAGATTTCTACCGCAAAGCCAGCCGATTGCGTGGCAGCGTGATGATTGCCGGGCCGTTGCTGGCACGGTTTGGACACGCCTTTATCCCCCAGCCCGGGGGTGACAAAATTGGCCGGCGGCGACTCGACACCCATTTCATTGGCTTGCAGAAGCTAGGTGCCAAGGTGGAGACCTCCGAACACAAAAACTTCTATTCGATGAGCAGTGCCGGCAGGCTGAAAGGAACATATATGCTTCTCGACGAAGCCTCGGTAACAGGGACAGCCAATGTGCTGATGGCCGCCACCTTAGCCCAAGGTCAAACCACTATTTTCAATGCTGCCTGCGAACCCTATCTGATACAACTAAGCAAGATGCTCGTGCGCATGGGAGCCAACATCAGTGGTATTGGGTCGAACTTGCTGGTGGTTGAAGGAATGAAAAGCCTCAACGGAACCCGGCATACACTTCTGGCCGACATGATCGAAGTGGGCAGTTTCATTGGGATGGCCGCAATGACAGCTTCACAACTCACCATCAAAAACGCCGGAGTAGAAAATCTGGGCATTATCCCCGACGTGTTTGCCCGAATGGGCATACATATCCAGACTCAGGGCGATGACATCATCGTTCCGGCTTACGAACATTACGAGGTGGACACTTTTATGGATGGCAGCATCATGACCATTGCCGATGCCCCCTGGCCCGGTTTTACACCCGACCTGATCTCCATCATGCTCGTTGTGGCCACTCAGGCCAAAGGAACCGTTCTCATTCATCAAAAGATGTTCGAGAGCCGGTTATTTTTTGTGGACAAACTCATTGATATGGGTGCACAAATCATCCTTTGCGACCCCCACCGTGCCAATGTAATCGGTATTGATCGCCGCTACCCGCTCAGAGGCTTGCGCATGAGCTCGCCCGACATTCGCGCAGGCGTGGCACTGCTTATCGCGGCTCTTTCTGCCAGCGGAACCAGCATTATTGACAATATTGACCAGATTGACCGTGGTTATCAGCACATCGAACAGCGCCTGAAAGCCATCGGAGCCAATATCGAACGCATCTGAAACAACTGTCAAATTGACAAAAATCCAGCCATTGGCAGCATTTTTGATAGCCAAAGCCTGTAAACAGAAAACATTATGAATCAGGAAAATGAATTGAATGCTGAAAAAGCTATGGACGATTTTGAGGATATCCGTATCGAAGAGCAGGAAATGACAGAGGATCAGCACGATATGAAGGATAAAAAAGACAAAAAGAAACATAAAAAAGACAAGTCATCTGAAGAGCTGGAACAACTTCAGTTGAAGTTTGACGAGCTCAACGATAAGTATCTCCGTTTGTTTTCGGAGTTTGACAACTACCGCAAACGCACCCTCAAAGAAAAGGCCGAATTGAATAAAACAGCCTCCGAAGAGGTCATGATGATTCTTTTACCCATCCTTGACGATTTTGAACGCGCCATCCAGAACCTGCCGCAGGACGAAACCCTCAAAAGTCAGCTTGAAGGAGTCATGCTTATCCAAAGCAAATTACTCAAAGCATTGGAACAAAAAGGGCTATCAATGATTGATGCCCTGAATCAGGAGTTCGATACCGATTTTCACGAAGCCATCACCCATATCCCCGCACCCAATCCATCGCTGGTTGGAAAAGTTGTGGATGTTGTTCAAAACGGCTACACCCTAAACGGAAAAGTTATCCGTTTTGCAAAAGTGGTTACAGGCAGTTGATTAACAAGCTGATAGACGAATTCGATGACAAAACGAGACTATTACGAAGTGTTAGAAGTGGACCGCAATGCCGGTGAAGCCGAGATTAAGAAGGCTTACCGCAAGATGGCCCTGAAATACCATCCCGACAAAAACCCCAATGACAAAGCAGCCGAAGAGAAGTTTAAAGAGGCTGCCGAGGCTTACGAAGTTTTGAGTAATGCGGAAAAGAAAGCGCGTTACGACAGGTATGGTCATGCCGGTATGGGAGGTGCTGCCGGAGGTGGAGGTTTCAGCGGCGGAATGAGCATGGACGACATTTTCAGTCAGTTTGGCGACATCTTTGGCGGAGCTTTCGGCGGAGCTTTCGGCGGCGGCTCTTCTTCGCGCGGTCGTCGGGTGAACAAAGGTTCCAACCTGCGCGTGAAGGTGAAGCTAAACCTGCAGGAGATTGCCACCGGAGTTGAGAAGAAGATCAAGGTATCGAAATATGTATCGTGCAAATCCTGTTCGGGCACGGGTGCCGAAAGCGGAGGCTCTTATTCCAACTGCTCCACCTG
>JBDHYV010000299.1:0-3221 GCA_039811545.1 Bacteroidales bacterium
TGGCTATGGCCGCATGGGCAAGATGATTGAAAATATTGCCATCGAACGGGGACATCGCATTGTGGAAATCATTGACAATCCTGAGGAGCTTTCTTTGCTTACCAAAAAACAACACGAAGGCAATGTCGCTATTGATTTCAGCCAGCCCGATGCAGTAGAATCTAACCTAACAAGCTGTTTTTCGATGGGTCTTCCGGTTGTGGAAGGCACAACCGGCTGGCATGATCGGTTGGATAAAATTCAGCAAAAAGTCCTTCAAGGAGGTCATTGTATGTTTTACGCTCCGAATTTCTCTATCGGCATGAACATTGCCTTTGCGCTCAACCAGCAATTGGCTCGGCTGACACGGGGAACAGGCTTCAATATTCAATTATCGGAGACTCACCACATCCACAAAATTGATGCTCCCAGCGGCACTGCCATTCGTTTGGCTAACGATATCCTTGAGCAACACAAAGAACTTACCGGCTGGACAATGGAAAAAGATGGAAGCACTGACCGGCTCCACATCGAAGTTGAGCGGATTGGCGAAGTGAATGGTATTCATCAGGTTACGGCCAGCTCGTCAGATGAAAAAATCTCGCTTCGCCACGAGGCTTTCAGTCGGCGAGGATTCGCCCTTGGTGCCGTGATGGCCGCCGAATTCATCAAAGAGCGCAAAGGCATCTTTACCATGACCGATCTGCTGGCCACAACACTCTGAAACTAAACAAAACTCCAACGCGCATCCTGTTGATTATGAATTATTAACTCAAAAAGATAGCTTCCAAAGCCGTTTCTTTTTTAATTTAGCCGCCTCTTAATCAAGAAAATATGCTTCAACTTGTTCTTATTTTACCTGCCCTGCTCACCATTCCAACGGTGTTTGGATGGAAATTATTTGACAAAGCCGGCGAAAAAGGGTACCTCACCCTCATCCCATTCTACAATCTTTACATCCTTCTCCGGCTCATCAAGAAACCTTTATGGTGGTATCTTTTTCTCTTGATTCCTTTCATCAACTTTTTCGTTTATATGCTGATGCTGATAGAGTTGGTGAAGTCTTTCGGAAAAAATAAACTTTGGGAACACCTTGTGGTTGCCGTATTCCCGTTTGTGTATCTGCCCCTGTTAGCCCGCGAAAAAGACACACACTATCAAGATCCGACCACAATCAAAAAAGTTAAAAAAGGCCCGGTTCGCGAATGGGTTGATGCTATTTTGTTTGCCGTTGTTGCTGCCACCATCATCCGTACTTTTTTATTTGAAGCCTACACCATCCCCACCTCAAGCATGGAGAAGTCGCTATTAGTGGGTGATTTTCTTTTTGTGAGCAAGATGAGCTACGGGCCACGTCTTCCAAACACTCCGCTATCGTTTCCGTTTGTGCATCACACGATGCCGTTGAGCGAGACGGCCAAATCGTACGTGGAATGGATTAAATGGCCATATTATCGTTTCTCAGGTTTCGGAACGATACAACGCAACGATGCGGTAGTGTTCAATTATCCGGCAGGCGATACTTTGAGCGACCGTTTTCAGAGCAATGTAAGTTATTATTCGTTGGTCAGGGAATATGGCCGCAACCGTGTATGGAGCGACGAACGCAATTTTGGCAAGATCATCGCCCGTCCGGTTGACAAACGCGAAAACTATATCAAACGTTGTGTCGGCTTGCCCGGCGATGTAATTCAGATCATCAATGGCGACCTGAGCGTGAACGAACAGCCCAACCCCACCCAGGGCATCATCCAATATCGCTATAAAGTGGTAACTGATGGCAGCACCATCAATCCAAAAACGCTCGAGAAGTATGACATCACCGAAGGGAAAGCCAATGCTGTTTATGGTGAATACACTTTTTGGATCAGCGAACAAGTGGCCGAGCAGCTCAGGACTCTGCCCACCATCAAAGAGGTGAGCCGCATCACGGAGCCTGCCGGAGAGTGGAATCCCGAGATTTTCCCCAACAGTAACGACTATCCCTGGAATGTGGACAATTTTGGTCCGCTTGAGATTCCCAAAGCCGGTCAAACAGTTGAACTCAATCCGAAAAATCTGCCCCTCTACGAACGCATCATCCAAACTTATGAAGGAAACACCCTACAGGTGCAGGACAGCACTATTCTTATCAATGGCAAGCCGGCCGATCACTATACATTCAAGATGAATTATTTCTGGATGATGGGCGACAACCGCCACAACTCGGCCGATTCGCGCTATTGGGGCTTCGTTCCCGAAGATCATGTTGTCGGAAAAGCCGTTTTTGTCTGGCTCTCGCTCGACAAAAACAAACCCCTCTTCGGAGGAAAAATCCGTTTTAGTAAATCAATGCGTTTTGTAAAATAATCCAAGAAAATGAAAAAAGCCACTATTGAAACCAGCAAAGGCACGATGGTGCTTGAGCTTTTTGATGATGATGCCCCAGGCACTGTTGCCAATTTTGTTAAACTCTCAGAATCCGGATTCTACAACGGATTAAAGTTTCACCGTGTAATTCCCAACTTCGTCATTCAGGGCGGCTGTCCCAAAGGCGATGGCACGGGAGGACCCGGCTACACCATTCCTTGCGAACTCAAAGGCCAGAAACAGTTTCACGACCGTGGAGTAATCTCGATGGCCCATGCCGGACGCAACACCGGCGGTTCGCAGTTTTTTATCTGCCACAGTCGGCAAAATACCGCCCATTTGGATCGCAACCATACCGTCTTTGGAAAAGTAATTGAGAATGTAGAGGTGGTTGACCTCATCCGTCAGGGCGACACCATCGTTTCGATCACCATTTCAGAAGAATAAAAGAAAGTTTTTTCATACAACAAAACCCGGCTTGCCGGGTTTTGTTGTATATGATGTAAAGCCGACCTTCGAATATAAAATCGCCAAAACCAAATGTAGATGAATTAAAAAACCAAATGTATAAAAATATCGCAGCTCATTGATTTCAGAACTGCGATATTTTTTATAATAGGTAGCTCATATTAATAGAAAAGCCTAAAGAATGTGCGTATGGGTAACCCATTTTGGAGGCCATAATTCTCCCATCAATGGGTGAAATGGTTATCCAGATGTTCGTCAATGAGGTAGGATATGGTAATGGTGTGGTTGCCCATAACATAAGTTCAATCCAGTTCAATGGACGGAATCCTAAAGGGATGGTGGTGATCAAAGATTGTTCGCCGCCACTGAAATTGCACGAATATCCAGCATCAATAAATACCACGCCATCGCGTTTACGAACAAGA
>JBDHYV010000300.1:0-3220 GCA_039811545.1 Bacteroidales bacterium
AAACCACTACTTACAATCACCGCATCTTCACGACTGGAGCTTCCGGAATGCCCGAATGGAAACATATTGACAAACGCTTGCCGAACGGACAGAAAGAGTTTAGCGAGATTATTGCTTTGGCCAAGACTTGTCTGCCTCCTTCCGAGATTGAAAGTGGTGAAATCACCATTGGTTTTGCCCACAATCAGGTGTTGGCCTTAGCCGACAAGATTTTAGAGGCCGTCAACAGTGGTGCCATCAAAAAGATGGTGGTGATGTCGGGTTGTGATGCCCGCGCCAAGAGCCGCGAATATTACACCGAGTTTGCCAAACAACTGCCGAAAGATACCGTCATTCTGACTTCGGGTTGTGCCAAATATCGCTACAACAAGCTCAATCTGGGCGATATCAACGGCATTCCGAGGGTTTTGGATGCCGGACAGTGCAACGACAGCTATTCGTGGGCTTTTGTGGCGCTGAAACTCAAAGAGGTACTTAACTTAGAGGACATCAACCAGCTGCCCATTGTGTTCAACATTGCCTGGTTTGAACAAAAAGCCATCATTGTTCACCTTGCCTTGCTCTACCTCGGCATCCGCAACACCCATATCGGGCCTACCCTGCCGGCTTTCCTTACTCCAAATTTGTTGAAGACCGTTCAGGAACAGTTTGGCATTCAGACGATTAAGACGGTTGAAGAAGATATGAGAATTTTCGAACTGGCTTAAACCTCACAACTATCTGCAAAAAGCAGATAGAGTTCACTGCCCGGCTTTTCATCGCGAAAGTCGGGCAGTTTTTTTGCCTAACCCATCAAAGTTGCCTTCCAGATGGTTTTTGTTTTTTCCCCAACGGCAAACCGTCCATTGATTCGCAGGCCCGGAATCCAGAGGACATTATCTTCGGCATCGGCGAGCAACAATTGTTTCTCTTTCTGAGCGCGTGAAATATGTAAGTCGGTCAGAAAGTCGCTTACCAACCGGCTGCCCTGCATTCCAAAGGGTTGAAAACGGTCTCCTTTTTTTAAAAACCTGATTTTCAATGGGAATTTCAAACTGTCGAAGTCGAGCAATGCTACCGAATTTGGTTGTTTGAGAATGAGGTCAGAATGGTTTTCAAAAACTTCGACCCGGATATGCAAAGGGCTTGTAATGAAACGTGTTTCAGACTGAATTAATTCGAAATGGCTTATTTGAATATTTGATATCTCTTCGATAATCAATTCGTTACGTGCCAGAGTAAGGCAATGGGAGGCACTAAAAAACCGAGCTCCGGGTTGTTGTGGGATTGCACGGAGAATCGCAACGATGACAGTTCCTTTGAACCCAAACTGCTCAATCAAACCGAAAAGCAATGATCCGGCCCATTCTTCCTCCATCCAACCGTTTTTTTCGATCATCCAGACATCTCCCGTTCGCTTAAGTAGTTGCTTCCGCTCGTTTCGGATGAAATATTCAAAAAGCCCGCTATCTTGTTGCAGCCAACGTAGGCTGTTAAGTATTCCGTCGGCGGCATCGTTACCAATTTGTTGAAAAGCCGGCAACACCCAATGACGCAATTGGTTACGTAAGTATTTTGTTTCGGCATTAGAGCTGTCGTTGCGCCAGGAAAGGTTGTTTTGCCGAAGGTAGGCTTCAATCTCTATGCGCCGAAAATCCAGCAAAGGGCGGATGATGTGACCGTTTTTAGCCCGCATAGCTTTTAGCCCTCCAATACCAGAACCGCGTATCAAGTTGATAAAAAAAGTCTCAAGTTGATCATCGGCATGATGGCCAACAGCGATGGCCTGACAATGTTTTTCCTGACGAAGCTGTTCAAACCAGGCATAGCGCAACTCACGGGCTGCCACCTGAACCGAAACCCGATTACGGTTGGCATAATCCATTGTGTCAAAATGTTTTACCATCAACTCAATGTTGAGTTGCTCAGCAAAAGATCTGACAAATTCTTCATCTTCGTCCGATTCCCTTTGACGCAGTCCAAAGTTGCAATGGGCAGCAATCACCATGAAATCGGCACGGTGAAGCAAATGAACGAGTGCCACCGAGTCGGCGCCACCGCTTAAACCCACAATTAGCCGATCGGTTTTCACGGCCAGACCACCGCCAATAATGATTTTCTCAAACCTACCTAACATGCCACAAATTTAAAGTTTTAGCCGTTTAACATGCCATCTGCATTCAAAATGGATGAAGAAAAAGATAGAAACGCAATGAAATTATTGAGGATGATTGCGAAAAATAGTTCAATGGACGAAAAGGATGAGAAAAGATTTGCTCACAATTCGATATTTTTCAGAATAGTTTAACAATTTGAAGCAGACAAAAATCATCTATTTCCAAAGAAAAATGTAGATTTGCCGCCATTTATAAGGTGTTTTTTTCGGATTGTCTGGTTGCCGGACTCACAATTATACGAATTACAATGTACACTTTCAGATTTGCCTTATTTGATTTTCAGAACAACCAACTTATTTGCTTTTGATTTAACTAACTATTAATCACATGCTTAGATTTAATTTTTTGCTCTTTGTGCTGTTGACGACAACGGCTCGTCTTATTGCAAGTCCGAGTATTAACCCTACACAGTTGCTACCAGCTTCGCCTTCGGGCAATCCAGAAGTTCGCATCGGTACGGTTACCGCTTCTCCGGGTGTCGTTTTGATTCCATTTGAAATGCTTAATTTCCCGGAAAACATCAATTCCTTTACCATAAAGATTCAGACTGATCGCAGCGTGCTGGAATTCATTGAATTAGCCAACAAAACAGGTTTCACCGGGCCAAATTATCAGGCCTATCAAAATGGCAACCTTCTGAGCATTGTCTATTACGATTTAGGAGCAGGTTATGCCCCGAACGGCAAAATCTTCGACATGAAGTTCACTTTTAGCGGAATTGCTAATACACCACTTACTTTTGGGACAGGCAATGAGGTAACTGCCGGTATTTTTCCGGTTGAGAACATCACTTATACGAATGGAGAAGTCATTGCCAATGTAGGTAACATCTACACCATTACCGCCACGGCCGGTGCCAACGGTTCTATTTCACCTTTGGGCAATGTTAGTGTTCCTGAAGGCATGAACAAGATATTTACCATTACGCCCAATGTTGGCTTTCAGGTGGCCGATGTTTTAGTGGACGGAACGAGTGTGGGAGCAGTTTCGAGCTATACTTTTACAAATGTGACGGCCAATCACACCATCAGTGCGAGCTTTTCCGTCAAAACCTACACCATCAC
>JBDHYV010000301.1:0-3201 GCA_039811545.1 Bacteroidales bacterium
AATACACCAAATCGTCAATGGTAGAGCCGCCAAAGCCTCCCTGCGAAAGCAGCAGACCCGGAAAATAACTCTCAATATTGTCCCACATCCTGATGGAGGAACTCCCTATGAAAAGGGTTGTTTCGGCGCGTGGCGGATGCAAGCTGTCTGCAACCACAAAAGCGCGGATGTCGTGATCATAAACTCGCTGGGCCTGTAAATTGAGGCCGGCAATGCCCAATACAAAGCATAGTAAGTATTTGAGTAAAAGATGTTTGTGTTCTTCTTTCATCAGTTTACTTTTTGAATGGGCAATCGCTGGCTAACGCCATTTTCGTTGATTGCTTCAATGGTGAAATAATAGGTTTCGTCTTTGTCGAGTGTTTTGAGCCAATATTCGTTGGCACCATAAATCATCACGCAATTATAGAGTTTGTCGGGAGCAAGGCCCATATAAAGGTTATAGGCGTAAGCGTCGTCCACGGGCTTCCATTTAATCCAAGCCGAACGTTTGTCTTTTTCTGTACGTAGTACAATCAATTCGCCCACTTGCTCCGGCACTGAGCCTTTGCCTTTGCCAAAAACACGTAATCCGCTCAGGGCAAATTTCCCTGTGGGCATTTGATGATTGACGATTTTCAAATACCTTGTTTCCAGTGGCTTATCAAGTTCAATATAGTCATGAGGGACGTCCTTTGTGTTTTGGCGTTTATCCACAACCGAACGCCAGTTTTTTTTGTCGTTCGAGGCAAAGATTTGGTATTGATGTGCTTTCCCGATGGTTTTGCCAAGGAATTCTGCATCTTGGTCGGCAAAATTGAGCTGGATTGCTCGAACTGTGGCAATCTCGCCCAAATCGGTGATGATCCATTCGCCTTTGTTGCCGCTTTTAGCCGACCAATAGGTTCGGATATTTTCGTCCACTGCATTGTTAGCCGGATGGTCGCCGAGGCTCGACGACACTTCGACGGGTTTGTTGTAATTGAGCAACATCCAGCCGGTGAAATAATCCTGTGTTTTTGCTGTCGGTAAATAATGAGGATAATCGCCAAAGGCAGTATTGCAGAACATGACGCCATCGTTGTCGAAACCGGCCGGCCAGATACCTATACGTCGTTCAAAATTATTTTTTACGGAAATGGCAATGGTTGAGGTATGCCAATAGTTTCCGAGGTTGTCGGTAAATGTGGCACCATGCCCTGCACCTCGGGCAAAGCCGCCTGGTTTGTAGCTTAGCGGCATTGGCTGAGGTTGGAATGGCCCCAGAGGATGGTAGCCCACTACAACGCCATCGGAATATCCGCTGAATTCGGTACCGGGTGCTCCGTATTGAAGATAATAGCGGCCTTTGTGTTTGGTCATCCATGCGCCTTCGATGAATGGATCGAGAAAAGTGTCGTCATTATATTCGCCAAAACGCTGCCATCCATATCTATAGGGCTCGAGCAGATAAAGTTCTTTACGTGTCCCAATGGGTTGCATGGTCTTCCGGTTCAGCTCAATGCCATACAGAGGATAGCGGTTGCTGCTTCCGTTGTACATGTAAAAGCGGCCATCATCATCGGTAAAAAAGGCCGGATCCCACCCACCGATTTCCAAGGAGTCAATCAGGGGTTGCCATTGATTTTCTTTTGGGTTGGTACTCATCCAGAGGGTGAATTGCTTTGTGTATGTGGATCCAAATACCAGCATGGTGTCGCCAATGATGCCAACGCCGGGGGCACAAAGCTCGTCGTAGCTGTCGTTCCATGGCCTCAGAAAGTGTCGGCTGATAAAAGTCCAGTTGCTCAGGTTGTGGCTCCACCAATACCCCCACTGGTTGGTCGAAAACAGGTAGTAATCGCCTTTGTAATTGACAATTACAGGGTCGGCAGTTGCACGATGTTTGCCCCATTGGGCAAAATTTGGGATTGGCGTATAGCCATAATCAATATTGACAGGGTTGCAATAGGTAGAAGGCTGTGCTTTTAAAGAGCCTGAAAAACAGAAATGACTTAAAAAATATATTGCGGTTAAAACGACAAGCTTATGCATAATGATTATTTTTTGGTTGAAGAGCTAAAGCCTAATTTCTGGAGGCCTGTTTGTACTTCGCCGGCACTCATAAACAAATCCCAGAGTAAACCTGTCCGGTAGTTTTCGATCATGATGATGATTGGCCCCTGATCAATGGCCAGATATGAATCGGCCCACCATGCGCTATGAACATCGAAGGCATCGTAAAACCCATAAGGACCCCAAAGCCGGTCGCCGAGGGTGTAGTAAAAGAAACGGATGGCATCAAGCGACTGCTCCGGGGTGTATGGAATAGAAGCGACGGCAGCCGTTGGGGTAATGACACCGCGGTCGTTGGGTGGCTCACTCACACCATATCCGCCCGGAATATCGGACGCAGTGAGGCCCCAACAGTGTGCACTGTAGTTAGGATAAGCGTGTGGATTTGCCACACAGTGTGAATAGTTAATCAGGGCATGATGGGTGTTTTGTTCCCAATAATTGGCATATTGGTCAGAAAGGTTGCGTGGGTCGAGACCCAGAAAGGAGTAATGGGCAAAGAATAACGGACCGCCGTAGTTGAAACCCAAAGGAAGGGTGTAGCCGTAGAAGGTTTTGCCATTGCGGATACCGCCATTCTGGGCAAAACCCTGATGATACACTTCGGGAGGGATGTTGTATGTTGGCGATGAGGCGGCCATTACATAAGTGATCAGGGCTTCGTTGTAGCCGATTATTTGATGATTCATTTGCCAGCCGAAATTGGGCGACCAATGCCAGTATAGGACGTTGGCATTGTTTTTACGATACCAGTCCCATTCTATTTCGTTGAACAAGGTTGTCATTCGTTCGATAAGTGCAAGTTCCTGATTATCAGAAGGATTCAGATACTGCCGCATTGTCAGAAGTCCTTGAGCCACGAACGAAGTCTCTACCAGATCGCCTCCGTCATCTTTCGTGCTGAAAGGCACGGTGTGGCCGGTGTTACCGTTGAGCCAGTGCGGCCATACGCCATGAAAACGGTCGCAGGTTTCGAGGAAATGGATGATTTTCTCAAGTCGTGCAAGCCCTTCCTGACGTGTGATAAATCCCCTCTCCATCCCCACAATCAAAGCCATGAGGCCAAATCCTGAGCCACCTGAAGTAACAATGTCGCCCGAACTGTTGCGTTCGCGAGCCATGCCGCTTGCCGGATGCGCAAAATCGTAGAAATATTTGAAAGTTTGA
>JBDHYV010000302.1:0-3121 GCA_039811545.1 Bacteroidales bacterium
TTGCGCAGAGTCTCGACAAGCCAATAGCGGTTGCGTGTGCCATCAAAGGCTTTCCACCCTCGTTCGTTGGCGTTTTGAGCACTGCTCACAATGCTCTCGGCTGCATTGTAAAAAGCATCTCCGCCATTGAGAGAAAAACTGTCGAAATCTAAACCTAACATGATATAGGCGTAGTAAGCAAAAACAGCGGTGAGGTTAGACGAAAAGGTGTTATCGGAAAATTCGAGTGGCTGAGATTCCAAATAGCGGAATTGAACGTTCTCGTCAATAAAATTAAATTGTGGTGAGTTGTAGGATGTTTTGTAAATAGGCCGTTGCAGCACCACATTCAATGTGCCTTTGTATTCATCAGACGAAACGCGCTCACGTACGGTGAGCATCATGGTGCATTCGATGCGTTCCAGACTTTTAATGTTGGCATTGGTCCATTTGCGGTTATTCATAAACTCATACAAGGCCGACTGCAAGGCTTCAAAAACACGGCGATCAGTTCCTTCGATGGTTGGCGCGTTCACGCTGATGTTGACTAAAAATTCTTGAGCTTTCACAAGCGGTAAGCTACTGAAAACGATAAGGATGGTGAGAAGTGTTTTTTTCATCTGCCTTGTAAAAATAGGTTATCGCTATAACTTATTGTTGCCTTAGCTTATTGCCCTTGTGTCGGAATTATCCGAGCGATATGGTCGAGGATATCGGCGGCCACTTCGTCTTTCGATTTCAGGGGAAAGTGATAAATCTGACCATCTTTTTGTATAATGCTGATTTTGTTGGTGTTGTAACCAAAGCCTGCGCCGGGCTCTGTGGCCATATTCAATACCACGAAGTCTAAATTTTTCGACTGCAATTTTTTCAGGGCATTGGCCTCTCCATTTTCGGTTTCAAGGGCAAAGCCAATCAGTAACTGATGGCCTTTTTTGTGTTCAGCCAAGGTTTTGAGAATGTCCACCGTAGGTTCCAGGCGAAGTTGCAATCCGGCATCTGTTTTTTTTATTTTCTGGCTGGAACTCACTTGCGGACGGAAGTCGGCCACAGCTGCCGTCATCATAGTGATGTCGGCCTCCTGAAAATGAAAACGACATTGGTCGAGCATCTCTTTGGCCGAGCTAACGGCATGGGTACGAATTGCAGGATGATGCGCTGATAGATGTGTCGGGCCAAGCACCAAATCCACCTCTGCGCCCTGTTGGGCAAACGATTCGGCCAGTGCAATGCCCATCCGGCCACTGCTGTAATTTCCGATAAACCGCACTGGATCAATGGTTTCGTAGGTTGGGCCGGCCGAAATCAATACTTTTTTGCCCGCAAAACGTTGTCCGGTCGAAAAATGCTGACGGATGATGGCAAAAATGGCTTCAGGTTCCTCCATCCGGCCTTCGCCACACAGTCCACTGGCAAGCTCGCCTGTGCCGGGAGCAATGATTTGGATGCCGCGCTGCCTTAGCCTTTCGATGTTTTGCTGGGTGGCGGGATGCCGATACATATCCAGATCCATTGCCGGAGCTGCCATCACCTGACATCGTATCGAGAGGCAAACTGTAAGGAGGTAATTATCGGCTATGCCATAGGTCATCTTGGCTAAAGTGTTGGCAGTGGCGGGGGCAATCAGCAGCAAATCGGCCCAAAGGCCAAGCTCAACATGGCTGTTCCAACGGCCGGTTTCGGCATCAAAAAAACCGGTATGTATGGGTTGACCCGATAGCGTGGCTAAAGTTAATGGGGTAACAAAATCTTTTGCTGCCGGTGTCAGTATGACCTGCACATTGGCACCGGCTTTCCGCAGCAACCGAACCAACAACGGAATCTTGTAGGCTGCAATGCCACCGGTAATCCCAATCAGGATATTTTTTCCCTGAATCATGCAAAAGGATGAGGTTAAAAATCAGCCTGATCTTTGTGCGGGTTACGATAATAAATCTGCTCGTTCAGAAATTCGTGTACAGCGATGAGCGTGGGTTTTGGAAGCTTCTCGTAAAATTTGGCCAACTCAATCTGCTCGCGGTTCTCAAAAACCTCTTCCAGATTGTCAGAAGATGAACCAAACTCCTGAATCTTCTTATGTAACTCTTCCGTCATCTCGCGCGAAATCTGATTCGAACGCTTGGCAAGAATGGCTACTGTTTCATAAATGTTGCCCGTGCCTTTATAGAATTGGTCTTTCTGACGGGTTACTGCCGTGTTCTCAGTTTTGATTTTTTTGAAATCCATAGGAATGGGATATAATGAGAGAATTTAATTCGATAATTTCTTACGTGCCTTAGCAACAACGACTTCCAGCGACTTGAGATAGGTGCTTTCAGGATACTGGAACTTGAGGTTGTTATATGATTCGATGGCGGCTTCGTAGCGTTCTTTTTGTTTGTCGGCGATGCTTTTTTCGGCATACTCGTAATTGGCTAATACCATCTTTTGCAATACATCCTCGCCACGTTCGGTATCAGGATATTTTTTCAGCAAATTCTGAAATGAGGTGATGGCTGCCTGATAGTCCATCATTTTCAGATAAAGCAAAGCGACATTAAAGTCTTTTTCTTCGAGCTTGCTACGAAGTTTGTCAATCAGTGTGTTGCATTCGGCGATACGACTGCTCCCGGGATATTGATCCATGAAAGCCTGCAACTCCTTGATGGCTAGGATGGTGTTGCTTGGGTCAAGACTGGGTCGGGGCGAATCGAGGTAATAGCAATAGGCGTTCATAAACGCACATTCTTCGGCTCGGCTCGAAGTGGGATAAGTTTCGGCGTGTTTCTTAAAATAGAAACTGGCCACGTTGTAATCTTTCAGATGGTAATAGCAATAGGCCATCCTATAGCTAATTTCCTCGCCTTTGCCTGTTCCACGGTAGGCCGACTGCAAAAGATCGAAAAGCTCAAGTGAGCGCGTGTAATCTTTCTTTTCGAAATAGTCTATTGCCGATTCGTATTTCAGTTCGTTATCGGTGCTTTTAAGCAATTTCTGGTATTTGCTGCACGACACAAGGCTGAGTAGCAGAAAGATAACGAATGGTAAAAGCGGTTTTCTAATCATGGCGCAAAAGTACACTTTTTTTATTTGCCATAAACGCCTCTGCTTCACATTTATTATTGATTTGCTGAGTAGATTGCTGAAAGCTATGAAAGCTACT
>JBDHYV010000303.1:0-3081 GCA_039811545.1 Bacteroidales bacterium
TTTGATTATTCGGTTATTTTCCCATGCCCTGTTATAACAGGCTCAGAAAAATTCTCCTTTATCTGTTTTTGTAAGTCAGTTTTAATCAAAAGAACGGGAATATTTTAAAATTCGATTCTATTTATTGCAGTTAAAATAATTCCGGAGCGGTTTACCTTCAAGTTGTTCTGCATAGATCCTGATTTATTAAAACCAATTAAGTTTCAGATTTTCTCTTCGAATTGCTGAAGACTTATCTTTCGATGCTGATTCCGTTTCTGAAAAAATACTGAAGCAGGGCGACAATGGCTGCCGAAAGCGGGAGGAGCCAAAGAAGTGTTTTGGGCTTGGGCATCACTTTTAATTTTTCAGTTGGTTCGATGGCAAAAACAGCCGGGATGAGCAATACCAACATAAAAAACATCAGTGCAATGTCTTCCGGTTCAATCCGATATTTATTGATAACCAACAAGATGACATTGCCTGCAAACCAGGGGAAGATAAAAAATGCGGTTCCTCGGCGGAGTTTTTCGTGCGGTGTTGATGCCGGATTGCTGCAATGGGCATAAAACAGTTTGCCGGAAAAAGTTCCCGATTTCACCATCAAAAATAGTGAAAGCGCAACGCTCACCACCATGATCACCGGATGGATGTTCATCAGTTGGGCTACACGGATCAGGCCGGTTTGCGAAATCAGATTTTCGCTGAGCAGCCCAAACGTCATGTTAAATGCCTGGATGAAAACCCAAACCACAAAATAGAGGATGAGTGCTTGACGGCGCGGACGCATCAGAAAACTGAGTACAGCCACAAGCCCCATGATAAACGAAGCAACCGGTGTTGCAAGCAAAATACTGTTCACTGCATCTCTAGTCCAAAGAGGGTCGTTGTCGTCAATGGCAAAGATAATCTTGTGCAGAAAAAGCGTAGCCGGAATGTCGAAATCGTAGGAGATATAGAGCACTGCAAGTCCACAGGCGATAAAAATCAGATAATAACTGATAATGAAAACCGCCAGTGAATGGAGTGCCAACATCAGGTTTTGCCCGATTTGCGCGGAGGGTTGGGGTGCGGTTTTTTCCATGACGTGTTGTTTTTGCTGGTTTTCAGCAGTATTGCTGTCAAATCGGGTCGTCCTATTCGGTCGAGGGTATTTCTGATCCAAGCCTGATTTTCGGGTTTATACCAAAAAAAGAACGATTGCTGGGCTTGTTTCTCGGTCTGGCTGCGGGCGGTGAAAACCGGTTTCAGGGTGAATGGATCGTAGCCCGAATAGTAAATCTCGGTAGCTACGGTCATCGGGGTGGGCGTGAAATCTTGAACTTGCTCCAATTTGAAACCAAGCTCTTTGGTCTGCGCAGCAAGGTCGGCCATGTCTTCGAGCGAGCTTTCGGGATGACTCGAGATAAAATAGGGGATGAGTTGTTGTTTTAGCCCGGCTTCGGCATTGATTTGGTCGAACTTTTTTTTCAACTTGTGAAACAATTGAAACGATGGTTTCCGCATGGTTTTCAGCACTTTGTCCGAGGTGTGCTCGGGAGCTACTTTGAGGCGTCCGCTTACATGTCGTGTAACAACCTGTCGCAAAAACTCATCGTAACCCATTTTGTCGCTGAGCTCCTTGTCGTCTGTTAGAAAAAGATCGTAGCGCAGACCCGAGCCAATGAAGGCTTTTTTCACTTTTGGATGACTGTCCACAGCTTTGTAAATCTCGGTCAGCGGATGATGGTCGGTGTCTAAATTGCTGCAGATATTTGGAAAAATGCAGCTTGGTCTTCGGCAGTTGTCGCAAATCTGCTGATGTCTGCCTTTCATCTTATACATATTGGCCGACGGGCCACCCAAATCGCTGATGTAGCCTTTGAAATCGTCCATTTGCGTAATTTTCTCCACCTCGGCAAGGATGGAACGTTGGCTTCGGCTGGCCACAAACTTGCCCTGATGGGCCGAAATGGTGCAGAAACTACAACCGCCAAAACATCCGCGGTGCAGATTCACCGAGTGGCGAATCATGGTGTAAGCAGGGATTTCGCCTCTTTTTTCGTATTTCGGATGCGGCATGCGCGTAAAAGGAAGGTCGAATGAAGCGTCAATCTGTGCCTCAGTGAACGTGGGGAAAGGCGGGTTGATAAAAATACGTTTGTCCTTGGCTTCTTGTATGAGCCTGACAGCATGAGCTTTATTTGATTCCTGCTCGATGTGCCGGAAATTGCCGGCATAGGTTTTTTTGTCCGACAAACAGGTCTCATGCGAAGCCAAATGAATGTCGCCCCAGACTGATTTCTCAAAGTCATCGGATTTATTTCGGCTAAAAAACGTCTGCCTTATGCCGGTCAATTCGTCAATAGTTTTGCCATTGGCCATCTGGTGAAGCAGCTCAAGCAGTGCCAGCTCTCCCATGCCGTAAATTCCTAAGTCGGCCTGCGAGTCAATGAGTATGCCGGGTTTCAGGCTGTCCGACCAATAGTCGTAATGCGTTACGCGGCGCAGCGATGCTTCCACACCTCCAATCACGAGGGGCACATCGGGATAGAGCGATTTGAGGATGTTGCAGTAAACCGTCAGGGCATAGTCGGGTCTGAAGCCTTTGGCACCGCCGGGCGTATAGGCATCATTGGAACGCAACCTTTTGTTGGCGGTGTAGTGGTTGACCATGCTGTCCATATTGCCGGCTGTAACCGCAAAAAACAGACGGGGACGGCCAAACTTTTTAAAATCGCGCAAATCGTCCTGCCAGTTGGGCTGTGGAACAATGGCTACCCTGAAGCCTTCGCGCTCAATCAAACGACCAATCACGGCTGCCCCAAAAGCGGGATGATCCACATACGCATCACCTGTAATCAATACCACATCCATCTCGTCCCAGCCGTGTAGCTCCGCCTCTTTACGGGTGGTCGGCAACCAGTTTTTTAAGTCGTAAGTATGCATCATTCAGCCTTGTTGCCTGCAAAGATATGCCGTTTTCAGGTTTTTTCAAATTTTTGTGTCTCACAAGCTGGCACGAATATTTCCTTTGCCGATAGCAAAAATGTTGAGCCCGTTCGTTTATCTGGTTTTTTACCTATGACAAGGCATCGCTTTTTTGTAACACATAACTATATG
>JBDHYV010000304.1:0-3071 GCA_039811545.1 Bacteroidales bacterium
AACTCTCGCAACGGTTTCACCTTATCATTGTGTTGAAAGGTGGTTTCACCAGCGTTAGTCTCCCGGATGGAACAGTATTTTTCAACCCAACGGGAAATCCTGGAATGGCCACCGCCGGAAGCGGCGACGTGCTTACCGGTGTGATTCTCAGTCTGATGGCTCAATATTATGAGCCTGCCGATGCCGCACTCATCGGGGTTTACCTGCATGGATTAGCTGGCGATCTCGCGTTGAAACAGCAATCGCCCGAAAGTTTGTTGGCAAGCGATATTGTGAAAAATCTCGGAAAAGCTTTTACCGCATTGAGAGGTTAAACTTAACACTGTTTAGCGGAAAACGATCTTTCGCGTGGTGCTCCCTTGTGTCGAACTCAGATGGAGCAAATAAATGCCGGGAGCGCAATGTTTGCATCGGATATTTTCTTGAAACTGACTATTTTCCGACAAGACACGGCTGCTTATTTCGTGGCCGTGAAGATCGGTGAGACGCAACTTCAGCTCGGCGGGGGCCTCGAGCCGGGCACGTAGCCAGAAATCTTTTTCAACAGGATTAGGGTATATATCTAAATTCATTATCCCTGGAAAATCGTTTATACCCGATAACCCATTGAATTCAAACCAGTTGATGTTGTATTCACCGGAAAGCGAATAAAGCCTGAATGTGGTGTTCCCGACCGGAAGTTGTAATTTAATGGTCTGGTTTTTCCAGATTTGCCAACCACCTGTGGCGGTAACAGCCAGAGTGGCCAAAGGGGTGAACTGGTTGCCTTCGCCAATGCGTAGCGAAATGCGCCCGTTTGAATAAAGCGAGGCAAGCCGAAAAGTAAGGGTGTATTCACCTGCAACGGGCACCGTGATGCGATAATCAAGATAGTCGCCATTGTTGGCATAGGCAGTGTTTTTCCCACCTCCTGTATCGGTGCAGTTTTCAAGTTGAAAGCCATTGTTCTCATCGAAATCCTCGGCCTCGATGCGGATGGGGATGACAAACCGCCTTGGAAGACGATTTTGAATAGTCTGATTGGAAAAACTCTCTAATTTCTGATTATCCGACAGAATGTTTTCGCCCTGATAACTCAGACTGATTTGGTCGCCATATTTTAATTGGGAATTGAAGCTTAATAACAACTGATGGGAATTGCCCGGATACACAAAAAGACCATTGATTTGAGCCGGTTGACTATTGATTTTCAGGGCAAAATCGGATGGGTTGGAAACCATATTGGTGATGGTTTTATTCAGGGTGAGTAGGATGGAGTTGTTGTTAAGTGTTTTCCCGTAAACGAAATGAAAGTCAACATTGGCAATGGGCACAGGGTCGAGAAAACGGAAAAGACTCAGATTTGAACCCCCTCTTTCGAAGTGGCTACGAATTTTATTTTCGCCTACCGGCAGGATGACGGGTTCAATCAGGCTTCCGACCCAGCTTTGCCACCCTCCGGTATTGGGAAGTGTTGTATTGGGTGTGATCTCCATCTCGTTACATTCAAAACGTACGATGGCAGGGATGGATGCCGAGGCCGAGCGAACCAACAAAGGATATGCCGCTGCGCTGTCGCTGTGTACCGTAAATTGCAACCATTCGCCGGCTTCTGTCCAGCCGATATTGTAGCCATTACTGCCCGGATAGGTATCACTGCTTTTTTCGATATCCACACCATCGTTGCGGTAGCTCCAGCCTTGATTCCAATTGGTGAAAGAGCCGGTGTTCAGGTGATAATTGGCCGTGTCGGTATCCCAATAACTCACTGAACATTTTCCAAGATCGTAGTCGCTCAGATTGATGGCATTAGCCGTAGTATGAAAGCGGAATGGGCGGGAGCTGTTGTTGTGGGGCTGGCGAATCATGGCATCAATCACATCGCGCTGCACCATGCAGTTTTCGATGCGATGCCTGTCGGCCCAGTCAAGAACAGCCTCAAATGCTTGTTGTACGGTCATCTGGGGTTGGCCGGTTTTCCAAAAAGAGAGCAGGTTGTTGTAGGCAGGGCTTTCGTTGACCATGAGAACATTGTTAATGCCGGCTTTCTTTACAGGCCACCACGACCATCCGATTTTTTGAGATTCACAAAGTGCAATGAGGCTTGTGAACCATGAATTTGAATTTTCGCCCGACTCGCCCAACCAAATGGGTACAGAATGGATGTCGCGGATGTTCATCATCCACTGAATTGATTCCAAAGTGTTGTAATTCCAATACTTGTGAAAACTATAAACCATATTGTTGTCCCATGGAGGTGTGAGTCCTGTATAGTCGTTGGCAAACCAGTTGCCTTCGATAATAATGAGGTGATGGTTATCCACCTGTCGGATTGCTTGTGTGATGCTGATATATAGCTGACGAAGCTGACTGCCGTTGGGAAGCTCCCAGTTAGGCTCGTTGATGAGGTCGTAGCCGCCAATCCATTGTTCGTTGGCATAGCGTTGGGCAAGTTTTTTCCACAGGGCAATGGTTTTGCGTTGGTTTTCGGCACTCTCCCAAAGCGATGGTTTTGTCGGGTCGTAGTCAGAGATGTTGGCATCATGTCCCTGGCCGCCGGGAGCTCCATGAAGGTCAAGAATCAAATACATCTGGTTGTCGGCACACCAGCGAAGCAGGCTGTCAATGCGCACAAACCCAGACTCGAACCAGGTGTCCTGACCTGCAACCGGCTCATCTTCAATGGGTAGAGTAAACCATTTGTAGTGCATGGCCACACGGACGCTGTTGAATCCCCATACCTTCATCGAATCCACATCGCGACGGGTGAAATGGTTGTCGAGCCAATGCTGGTAGAAAACATTGGTTTTTTCGACGCCAATGGTGGCAATGAGTTTGTTGCGAAACTGGGTTTGTGTACCGGCGATATCGGCAGTTTTCATCATATACCCTTCCTGAAGCAACCAATTTCCTGTTCCAATGCCTCTGAGAATCACTTCGTTCCCTTTCCCGTCAAAAATCATTTTTCCATTTTGATGCAAAAAAACCTGAGCCTGTAACAAGCCGGAGAAAAGAAATCCGCTAATCAGTACTATGCTGTGAACTATTCGGAAAAAAGAAGAAAAAATATTTCGCATATCGTATTTTGATTT
>JBDHYV010000305.1:0-3057 GCA_039811545.1 Bacteroidales bacterium
TATATATTGACGCATACCTACGACCTGATTATCGGCGCGGCTTATCTTTCGTTTTTGATGAGTGTCGGTCAGCGTCTTTTCAACAAAGTGTTGCCAGCCTATCCTTATAAGCAAGATGATGTTCGCATTCGTGATTTAGATGGGAAAGACCCGTTTTGGGGGATTTTTCGCCGGCCGGTTTTCGTTCCGTTGCTCAAGGCCTATGCTATGGCCATTGGTATTTTTGGGATTTCCATCGGGTTGAGCACACTGGTTCCAGAAAGTCTTACGATGGTGATTGTTATATTGGTTATCACCACTTTAGGGATTTTGGTGTCGTTGTGGCCGGCCATTAATAAGATTGACAAGACCTTTGAGTCGGGCATGTATCTCATCCTCATTTTCAGTCTTGTGGTGGCCTCGATGGCCGATGTTCGAAGCTTTGCCGGCATCACGCCGGGCTTGTTTGGCTATATCACTTGGGCTGTGTTTGGTTCGTTGGCCATGCAGGTGGTTTTTGCCCGTTTTTTCAAGATAGATAGTGACACCGTCATCATTGCTTCCACGGCTTTGGTTTGTAGCCCGCCCTTTGTTCCGGTGGTGGCCGGAGCTTTAAAAAACAAGGAAATCATCGTGCCGGGAATCACCATGGGGGTCATCGGCTATGTGGTGGGCAACTATTTAGGGTTTATTGTTGCCAATGTTTTAAAGTTTTTTTAACTACTTGTCGGACACTGATTTAAGGCATCAGGAAGAAGAAAGATAGCCGTATTTTTCGGCATAGCGACTTAATCCGATCACCGATTTGGCTTTCGTTTTGCTGAAGATATTTTTGCGATGTGTTTCAACGGTGCGTTCGCTGATAAAGAGTTCTTCGGCTATTTGCTGGGTTGTCAGCTCTTTAGCGATAAGCACTAAAATCTCTATTTCGCGTGGAGTCAACACAGCATTCGTTTTGTTGTCAGGTTCGGCCTCAGATTGGCTGATTCCGGAAGTTGATTTTTCCACTTTGTTGAACAACACTTTCTGGATGTCGCTGCCAAGGTATTTTGAGCCGGTTGCAATCATCCGTATGGCATGGGTAAGCTCCTGAATACTGGCCGATTTCAGAATATAGCCCGATGCGCCGGCGACAATCATTTTTTCGACGTACTCGTATTCATCATACATGGTCAGTGCCAATATTTTGGTGTCCGGAAAACGTTTTGTCATCCGGCTTGTTAGCTCCACCCCCGACATCTGTGGCATATTGATATCTATCAGAAAAACAGCCGCTTCGGGTTGTTGGAGATTTTCGATGAAATCAACCGGATTGAGCGAAAACCCGGCTATACGAAATCCTTCCACTTCGGCCAGCAACGAACACAGACCTTCGACAAAAAGTTTGTGGTCGTCAATAATAAAGACAGACACTTGATTCATTCTATGCATCGTATTCTTTGGTTTGCAATGGCACAATAAAGGTGATGATGGTTCCCATTCCTATCTTGCTGTCAACAAACATATTGCCTTTGAGGCTTTCTATTCTGTTTTGGGTACTTTTTAGTCCTAGTCCTTTATTTTGCAGGCGGACTAGAGCGGGATCGAATCCTTGCCCGTTGTCCTCGATCATCACAGTGATATCTTCTGTGCTTCCGATAATCTGGATATTGATTTCAGTGCCATTGGCATGATGTAGGATATTGTTCAGGCTTTCGAGGATTGAACGATAAAGCACATGTTCCACATAAGGTTCCAGCTTGCCGTTGATATCAAACATATCGAGGGTTACATGATAATTTTGGGCCTCGTTCAGCCTGACAACAAGGTTCTTGATAGCCGCTTCGAAACCTTTTTCTATCAAGACTACGGGAGCCATATTTTGGGAAATTTGTTTTATTTCTTTCAAGATTTCGTTCACAGTATCAAGTGAGTTGTTCAGGATTTTCCAGTTTGTTCCATTCTGGTTTTCTACCTTATCGGCCATTGCAGTGAGGTTGAGTTTGGCCAAAGAGAGTAGGGGTCCAACGCGGTCGTGGAGTTCGAGGCCTAATTGTTTTCGTTCTTGAATTTCGGCTTCTAAAGCCACTTTAGAGCGCTCTTCGGTAGCCCTGAGGTTTGCCTCGTTGATTTTTTTCTGTTGCTCGGCTTTCACCTTGCTGGCAAAGAAGTAATAAGCCGCTGCCACTAACACCACGATGAACAGGGCCACTAACACCACGATATAAATGGTTGTGTTTCGCTTATTGATCATGTATTGCTGCCTTTCGATTTCGAGGCGTTGAATCTCTTTGTCCTTGCTCAACTGCTGAATCTCCATATTATACATTCCGTGCAGTTTTGATTCGTCAATAATTTTATTGCTGAGTTCGAACGCTGTTTGATAGTGTTTCAGAGCTTGTTTGAAGTTGCCCTTTTGCTCTAACACTTTACTGACGAGCAGGTGTGCCCCCGCAATAAGCTGTCTGTCGCCCACTGTCTGTGCCATTTCAAGAGCTTTGTCAGAGAATACCGCTGCTTGTTGCAGATTGCCCATGATCTGGAAGGTTTGTGCCATACTCTCGTAAATGCCTCCGAGTGTATTTTTATTTTCGATTCGCAGGGCTTCTGTTTCGCTTTGATAATACAAATCGAGTGCTTTGTTGTAATACTCTTGTGCAAAAAAGATGTCGCCTTTGACTTTGAGAGCACTCGAAAGGCTATAAATATCCTGAATTGATTTTGAGAGGCTGAGAGTTGTATCAATATAAGCCATTGCCGAATCATATTGTTGTGCCACAAGATAATTTCGGCTGATGCCCGTCATGGCTATAGTCTGACCCGAAAACAACCGGAGTTTCTTAAATCCGCTCAAAGCTTTCCGGAAGTGCATTTTCGATTTTTCGGAATTTTTAAGAGACGAATACAACAGGCCGATATTGCAATGCACGCTTGCGATCTTATCAAAACCCTTGTCTTTTTCGTAATAGTGTAGAGCTTCAAGATAGTTGGCCAATGCTTCGGGATAGTTTCCGGTAAGAAACTGTATTCCTCCTAAATTATTATAGGTGTCGGCCAATCGGGTATAGCTTCCTTTTTCCGATGCGCGTTCGAGCGTCT
>JBDHYV010000306.1:0-3020 GCA_039811545.1 Bacteroidales bacterium
GATTGACTTCGATTTTCAGTAAAGGTTCGGTTATGGCATATTCAGCCTTCATTTTCGCCCCCAGCTCATTGACCATTGCAACAAATGCCGGCACCTGATCATTTGGAACCAACACATTAGCCATGGCTTCGCGGGCAATGGCATTGCGCAGGTTGCCACCTTCGAGCCATGAGAGCTGCAATTGAAAGTCGTCCTGTCCGATAGATAAGATACGCACCATAAGCTTATTGGCATTTCCGAGACCTTTATGAATGTCGTCACCAGAATGACCGCCTTTCAAGCCGCTCACCCTGATCTCAAAAGCTTGGGCATCTTTGGGAGAAGCCACGCGACGATAAGGCAGCATGGCTACGGTATCTTTTCCGCCAGCACAACCAATAAAAAGCTCACCTTCGTCCTCAGAGTCCAGATTGAGCAATATCTTTCCTTTCAAGGCATTGTTGCTCAGGCCAAAGGCTCCTGTCAGGCCGGTTTCTTCGTCCACTGTAAACAGGCATTCAATCGGCCCGTGTTCAATATCATCGGCTGCGAGAATGGCAAGTTGTGCAGCAATGCCAATTCCATCATCTGCACCAAGTGTTGTCCCGATAGCTTTCACCCATTCACCTTCTACCGTTGTTTTGATGGGGTCGTTGAAAAAATCGTGTTCGGTATCACTGTTTTTTTCACAAACCATATCAATATGGCTTTGAAGCACAGTGATTTGTCTGTCCTCATAGCCTTTTGTCGCATTTTTATAAATAAACACATTTCCCACTTCGTCCTGATGATAGGCAAGTTGGTGATTTTTAGCAAAATCAATCAGATAATCAATGATCTTCTCTTCGTGTTTGGAAGGGCGCGGCACCAAAGTGATCTCCCTAAAATAACTCCACAAAGGATTTGGCTGAAGTTTGTTAAGCTCAATATTCATAAAAAATCAAGGTTTAGATTTGAGACAAAAGTAGTGATTGTACCCGAAAACAAAGTTAGTTTTCGATAAGAAAAAGAGGATGTCGGAAAAATGTTTTTATTTGTTTCAGGCTCTTATTAGGGAAGTGATAGCCTGAAGAAGTTCGCTACGGCGATAAGGTTTTGCAATAAAAAAGTTACAACCCGCTTTGAGGCACAATTCTTGATCAGATTGCATAGCAAATGCGGTCTGGGCAATGATAGGAAGGTGATAATTTCGTTTTCTTATTTCTCGCGTAGCCATCAATCCGTTGAGCTTTGGAAGCCGGATATCCATGATAACCAAGTCAATATCAGGGTTTGCCTCAATCAATTCAACGGCTTCGGCGCCATTATCGGTAAACAACAGCTTAGCACCAGATTTGCTCAGGTAGGTCTGAATTAACAATCGGTTGGATGGTGTATCTTCAACCACCAATATCTTCATCCCCTCGAAAGTTGCAGACATGTTTTCCTTTTCCTGCAGCATAAAAAAAAGACTTAAAAAGATAAACGATTGTGCTGGGACAAATATACAGAAATCACATCAACAATCAACCGTTTTTTATTAGTTGAATCATTTCTTTCGGGTTGCTGGCTGAAAAGACGGCATTTCCTGCCACTAAGATGTCGGCTCCTGCGTCGTATAATGCATTTGCGTTGTCGAGTCCAACGCCTCCATCCACTTCGATGAGGGTTTTCAGATTTTTTCGCAGAATCATTTCTTTGAGTCGGGCAATTTTCTCAAAAGTTGACGGTATAAAAGATTGGCCTCCAAAGCCCGGATTAACCGACATCAACAGTACGAAGTCGGCTTCATCTAAACTATTATCCAGGAGGCTTACAGGGCTATGCGGGTTCAACACAATTCCGGCCTTCATTCCTTCCTTTCTGATTTGTGTCAGGGTGCGATGTAGATGTATGGAGGCTTCATAATGTACAGAGAGCCAATCGGCACCGGCTTCGCGAAAATCGCGAACATAACGTTCGGGTTGCACAATCATCAAGTGGACATCCAATGGCTTTGTGGCACAACGGCTTATGGCCCTGAGTACTGGTAATCCAAACGAGATATTCGGTACGAAAACACCGTCCATGATATCGCAATGGATGAGGTCGGCTTGACTTTCGGCAAGCATTTCAATGTCATGGCGAAGATTAAGGAAGTCGGCTGAAAGAAGCGAGGGTGCAACCAAACGGCTCATAGCTGTCATTTTTGGGGATTTGGCAAAATTAAGAAAATGAAGCGACCTTAGCCTCAGGGCTGACAAATAAAAAAACCGCTTAAGGAAGCGGTTTTTATTGAAATTAACCTAAATAACTTTTTAGTATCTTGCTTCTGCTGGTATGTTTTAGCCGTCGGATAGCCTTTTCTTTGATTTGGCGAACCCGCTCGCGTGTAAGGTCAAACTTTTCGCCAATTTCTTCGAGGGTCATTGGATGGCTTCCATTGAGGCCAAAGTACAGACGGATTACATCGGCTTCGCGGGAGGTAAGGGTCGAGATAGCTCTGTCAATCTCCCTGCGGAGCGATTCGTAGAGAAGTTCTGTTTCAGGCGTGATGGCTTCTTCGCTGCGGAGCACATCATACATGGTATTGTCTTCGTCCTGAATCAGAGGCGCGTCCATCGAAATATGCCTTCCGGCATTTTTCATTGACTCTTTCACCTCATTTTCAGTAACTTCCAATATTTCTGCGATTTCCTCAGCATTGGGTTCACGCTCAAATTCCTGTTCGAGCTTCGCGTAAGCCTTGTTAATCTTGTTGATAGAGCCAATCTTGTTGAGCGGCAATCGTACAATACGAGATTGCTCGGCCAAGGCCTGCAAAATACTTTGACGAATCCACCAAACGGCATAGGAGATAAACTTAAATCCGCGGGTTTCGTCAAAACGTTGAGCCGCCTTTATCAGTCCAAGGTTGCCCTCGTTGATGAGGTCTGGAAGACTAAGACCCTGATTCTGGTACTGCTTTGATACAGAAACGACAAACCTCAGGTTGGCTTTGGTCAGTTTTTCCAATGCGGCCCTGTCGCCTTGTTTGATCTTTTGGGCCAGTTCCACTTCCTCTTCGGCTGTAATCAGCTCTA
>JBDHYV010000307.1:0-3013 GCA_039811545.1 Bacteroidales bacterium
GTTTTATCGTGGTTTAACCTTTATAGAAAGGGAGTTTTACCAATGTTGCAGGATGCAGTTTTTCGCGTATTTTGATAAAAATGGTTGTCCCTAACTTGCTGTAAGCCTTGTCAATATATCCCATTCCAATTCCCTTTTTCAGCATTGGCGACATGGTACCGGATGTTACCTCGCCGATGATTTCGCCGGCTTCGTTGCAGATTTCGTAATGCTGGCGTGGGATTCCTTTGTCCATTTCGAATGCTTTGAGCAGCCGTGCTGTGCCGTTGGCTTTCAGTTGTTCGAGCAGAGGACGGTCAATGAAGTCGTTGCCTTCCACAAATTTAGTGATCCAACCCAAGCCGGCTTCGATGGGTGAGGTGGTTTCGCTGATATCATGTCCATAGAGGCAGAAACCCATTTCGAGTCGAAGTGTGTCGCGGGCAGCTAAACCGATGGGTTTGATGCCAAAAGGTGCACCGGCTTCGAGCACTGCTTCATAGATGCGGCCTGCGGCTTCGTTGGGGAAATAGATTTCGCAGCCGCCTGCACCTGTATAACCGGTGGTGGAAAGCAGCACATTGGGCACACCGGCAAATTTAATCACCTTGAAAGTATAATACTCCATATCGGTGATAGGTGTAGAGGTGAGCTTTTGCATGGCTTCCATCGCCAGCGGGCCTTGAACAGCAAGCTGCGAGGTTTGGTCGCTCTCGTTCACCACCGTTGCTCCGTGGATGTTGTTGGCCGTAACCCACGACCAATCCTTGTCAATGTTGGCGGCGTTGACAACTAACAGATAATCTTCCGGGCCAAAACGGTAAACTAAAAAGTCGTCCACGATGCCACCTTTGCCGTTGGGGAAGCAACTGTATTGAATCTTGCCGTCGGACAAGGCGGCGACATCGTTGGTGGTCAGGCGCTGTACCAGCTCAAAGGCCTTTGGACCCGTTACCCTGAATTCACCCATGTGCGACACATCGAAAACACCCAAAGCCTTGCGGACGGTTTCGTGTTCGATATTTACACCTTCAAACTGAACCGGCATGTCGAAGCCGGCAAACTCAACCATCTTTCCGCCCATACGGTGATGGTAAGCATTTAAAGCAGTTTTTTTCATCTTGCTGATTAATAATAAGTTTGGCAAAAAAACAGGAGCTTCCCCTGTCGAATTTTTCTGGCGGTAAAGGTAGCCAATTCCATTCATTTGCCAAAACACAAAGAAGTCACCGGTATTTCTGTTTTCTCAAAAAAACGATGACTACTTGTGAAAAATTCTGGATGGTTGACTCGGCGTGACTTAACGCTCAAGGCCCATTATTGACGGTGTTTCAATGCTTCGGCATAGCGATGTGCCACCTCTTTCCAGTTGACGACATCCCAGAAGGCTGAAATATAGCTCGCGCGTTTGTTCTGGTAACGCAGATAATACGCATGTTCCCACACATCTAAGGCGAGAATGGGTGTGCCTTTTTCGTTGACGACCTCCATCAGCGGGTTGTCCTGATTTGGCGTAGAGCTGATGAAAAGTTTCCCGCCAGCATCCACGCTCAACCAAGCCCAGCCACTACCAAAACGTGTGGCAGCAGCAAGTTCAAACTGTTTTTTGAAGGCTTCCAACGAACCAAAACTTTCGTTCAAAGCCTGAAGTAATGCGCCTTCGGGCTTGCCACCATCGGGCGACATCACGCTCCAAAACAGACTGTGGTTGAAATAGCCGCCGGCATTGTTGCGCACAGCCGCCGGATAGTTGCTGATGTGTGCCATGATGTCGTCAAGACGCATATATTCTATGTCGGTGCCGGCAATGGCTTTCAGGAAATTGTCGTAATATGCCCGATGGTGCTTGCTGTAATGAATCTCCATGGTCTGGGCATCAATGGCTTTTTCGAGCGCATCATAAGCGTAGGGGAGGGGGTCGAAGGTAAAAACAGTCTTGGTGCGGTCTTGTGCCTTCAGGCCAATACCCGACAGCAATAACGTGAGTAGGAAGATGTAAGTTTTCTGCATGATTTTATACAATTGATTTGTATTCATAACAACTCAAGCCGCATTTTGTTGAAACCGGCTTGTAAGAAGCGGAGTTTTTTTTGAGGCTGTTGCCGAGAATACGTTTGGCGATTACGGAAAGGTGCCTTTTGGTCATCACACTTATCTTTGCTGCTTTCCTTCAAGGGACGGCACAGAAAACAGGAATATTTTGCTGAAGGAGGTTTCTCGTTTTGTGTGAAATGACAGGTTTTTGAGGTAATGGGAGAAGGATAAAGGGTGGTTGTAGCTTTGGTAAAAGCCGGCTGATATGCGGAAATAAAACCTAATTTTGCAGCAAATTCATGCACGATATGCGAAGAAAAGCTGGAACTCCCCGCGAGATACTTGAGAATGTGGAAATTCTTTCGGCTGGTGCCGAAGGCATGGCGGTGGCCAAACCCGGGGATAAAGTCGTATTCGTGCCTTTTGCTGCCCCTGGCGATGTGGTTGATTTGGTCGTGGTGAGAAAGAAAAAGAGTTTTATTGAAGCAAAAATCACCGCCATCCATCAGCTTTCTAACCAGCGAACCACGCCGCGCTGTCAGCATTTTACTATCTGCGGAGGCTGCAAATGGCAGCATCTGGCCTACGAACATCAGCTTGCATTTAAGGCACGGCAAGTGCGCGACAATTTCGACCGAATAGGGAAGTTCAGCTATCCGCCATTATTACCGATTATGGGTTCCGAAAGACAATTTGAATACCGTAACAAGCTCGAATTTACCTTTTCCAACCGTTGTTGGCTCGTTGAGAAGCCTACCGCTGAGTTACTGACAGACGAAAACCGTGATGGACTAGGGTTTCATCTGCCGGGCATGTTCGACCGTATCCTCGATATTGAGCATTGTCATCTGCAGGAAGAACCCTCTAACGCCATCCGGATAGCCGTGAAGGACTATGCCATACGTCACGGTTTGACGTTTTACGATGTCAAAAAAAATGAGGGATTACTCCGCAATCTCATCATCCGCAACGTTGCCAACGACCAACTGATGGTGATTTT
>JBDHYV010000308.1:0-2931 GCA_039811545.1 Bacteroidales bacterium
ATAAAAGGGGAGGTGTTGCGTATGTGTATTTCACCTACGGAATGCATCATCTTTTCAATATTGTTACCGGCCCCGAAGAAGTTCCGCATGCCATACTTATTCGTGCCATCTATCCGCAACTGGGCCTGGAAACCATGCAGCAACGACGTAAGAATAAACCCTTGCAACTCCTTGCCAACGGCCCGGCAAAACTTTGTCAGGCTATGGGAATTGATCTGCAACAAAATGGAGTAGAGATTGGTGGCTCAACCATCTGGCTTGGAGAAAAACACGCTGTTGAACCGGACCAAATTGCCGTTGGCCCTCGCATTGGAGTGGATTATGCCGGTGAGGATGCACTATTGCCTTACCGTTTTGTTTGGGTTAACCCTTCTTTATAATCAGCAAGTTTCTGCCGAACTTCCTCCACTTCGGTGGGAATGAAGTCGTAAAACTGGTCGAGGAGCTCGTTGAGCCGGCCCGACTGATAGCTGTGATTTAATAAACGTATGGCCGAGCTGCTGATGATTTCGATCAGTTCACTCTGGGTGCAGCGACCCTCGAGAAAAAGAGCTACCTCGGTATGCCAATACAAAACGGGAGTGTAAACACTGGATTCAATGTGTTTTTTTTCAAGAGCTACTAATTTGTAACGATGTGAAACTGCGATAATCTGCTGGGTTTTTCCGGCATGAAGCAAGGCCTGCAAATAAGCCGAAAAGAATAAATGCCAACGTGTTTCGAAAATCTCTTTGCGATAGGCATCCAAAAATGTGGAGGCATAACTGGCCGCATTTTTCGCTTTGAAATTGGCAATCAAGGTGCGTACGTAAAAACTCACAAACCCAATCTTGTTGTAAAAACTATTGGTGTTTTTCAATTCGGGAATAGACTGGCTCATCAGCCGAAGGGCCTTTTCGTGTTTTTTGTTGCGCAGGAGAATGCCGCAAAGATTGGCTAAGTAAAAAAGATAGTCGCTGTTCTTTTGCCTGATTGAGAGATAACCGTAATGCTCTGCCTTGCTCAGCTCGTTGAGCTTGCTGTGCATCATCGCACGATTTGAATAATAGTTTGACAACAATCGTTTGGAATAGAAAAGATCGGTTTTAAACTCCTCGTCTAAGCTGTTGTAGAGTGCCAGTAGTTTCTCAAATTCCCGAAAATTGTAATAATGAAAGGTCAATCGAACGGCCGCACGGTAACGGGTATAACCATCAAGTTGACGATTGAAAAAGCTCTGATGCAGAAAATCGGTAAACTCCAATGGGGCAAGCTCTGGCGACTCGTGATGCCGGATGATGCCAACCGTGGCTTCGTTGAGCCCTTTGTTGACCGAAAGACAGCGGATATACGCCTGCTCATGTTCCATCAGATAAATGTTTGTCGGACGGTAAAATATGTTGCGCACTCGAATCAGCAGGTAGTCGCGAAAATGCTGGACAAGTTCATAAAAACGCATAAAACAATAATGTGTTGGACCGATAACTTTCAGATATAAGATGATTTCCCGTTCTTCGGCAGGCGAAATAGCATCGAGCATCACCTGTTTTTCAGTCGCCAAGATCCACTCGTAAAAGCGGTCAACATCCGCACGGGTAAGACTTTCGACAATCCATTTTTTGACATAAGAATAACTTCGTTTGTCAATCTCAGGGTCAAATTCCTTCACCTCAGCCGGACGATGGCAATTGTGAAGAATCGTTTCTAAGATTTTTTTATTCTCTTCTTTCGTGAATCTCGAAATAAAATGTAAATAATCAGCTTCGTGAGGATATAGCTGATTGGCAAATTCGGTAAATGCAGCGAGCTTAGGTTTCATTCGTCTCAATTAAGGGCGTAAGATAATAAATTGAACGCAAACCGGAATAGGAATGGAGTATTTCCTGTGGTTTTTACGGCATAAAACATCATCATGTGTGGCCAAAAATAGAAAAGGAGGCCGAGACCTCCTTTTAACACTAACCAAAAACAAAACCTATTGCAGGAATTTCTTTGTTTCGGTGTTGAACACCTCTGCTTTCTCGAACATCATAAAATGGCCGCATTTGGGTACCATCACCAATTTGCTGCCGGCAATACGGGCCGCTCCCGACTCGGCAATCTGGCGTGTAGTTCCGGGGTTGAGAAAACGGTTGGGAATAAGATTGTCGTTCTCGCCAAAAAAAATCAGTGTCGGCACTTTGACGTCTTTCAAATAGCCGGACACAGGGTTATCCACCATCCCGTTTACCGATTGCACAACAGCGTAGCAATAGGCATTGAAATCGGAGGCTTTGCGCATTGCCAAACGGTCGGTTATCATAAAGTCGGCATCGGCAGGAAGGCGATAGAAGTTGGTTGCAAGATTGTTTTGAATGGCTTCAGCCGTTGTAAGCCGTACTCCGTCAAAAGTCATAACATCCCGAAACCATTGTTTCTGCCCTTTTGTAAACTCTTCGAAACCAGCCGGATCAACCAAAATTAAACCGGCAGTGATTTCGGGATAAAGCAGTGCGGTAGTCATGGAAATTTGTCCGCCCATGGAGTGGCCGGCCAAATAAACATTGCCGAGTTTGAGCTCTTTGACTAACTCGTTGACGATGCCTGCATAAAACGTCATCTGTCCGCTGTGGGGTTCTTTGCTCGATTTTCCGTAACCGGGCAAATCAATCGAGATGCAGCGGTAGTCCGATTTCAACACATCCACATTTTTAATCCAGGCCTGAAGGTAGCTGCCTAGACCGTGAATAAACAAAATTGTTTTCTCACCTTTGCCTTCATCGGTATAAGCAATGGTGGTGCCAGAAGCTGGTAATCTCACTTTTTTTACTTCATGGCGATAGTTCAGCTCGTCGAAGCTGGAAATGGGGTTTACCGATTGATATGGGGTTGAGCAGTGGCTCATGGCAAACAACAGCATCACGACTGTAAGGGTTGAAGATATTATTTTCATCATGGTGTGCGTGGAAGACA
>JBDHYV010000309.1:0-2900 GCA_039811545.1 Bacteroidales bacterium
AATCATTGTGGTGCAAATGATCGTTGGAATGGCCGTTGTTGTTCAGCCTCACATCATCACCAAATCGTTATTGCTTAAAAAAGAGAGCGATGTCAACCGTTTTCTGACTTCGGCGGTTGTCATACAAGCTTTGTTTTATTCGGTGGTCATCGCCGGACTGTATGCGCGGCTCACTTTTCCCGCTCTCACTTTGGAAGGCAAGGCACTTGGCATTGACGGCATCATTCCGGCCTATGTGGTCAAAGTGTTTTCGAGCGGATGGCTTGCCATAACGGTTGGTCTTTTGGTGATCATGGGATTGCTCAGTGCCGGACTTTCCACCATCGAAGGCTTGATTCAAAGCCTGAGCACTACCATCACTTCCGACCTCATCGGGAACATTTTTGGTAGGCGCATTTCGAATGACAAGAGTTACATTACCCTCAACAAGGCGGTGATTGTACTGATGGCCATTGCTTCGTTTCTGGCTGCCCGCGAACAACTGCTCAGACCCAATCTGAGTGTTGCAATTTTTGCGCAAAATGGGGTTTACTCGTTTTTCTCCATCAATTTTGTCCCAATCGTTTTTGGCATTTTCCTACGTGATGTACGCCGTTCTACAGCCATCACCGGATCGGTATCGGCCTTAGTAATTTATTTCAGCATCTATTACCTTGCACCCTGGCTCATCCGTTCAGCCGGCCTGAGTCTTGGATATTTTGACCTTTACTTTGGCGGAGCCACTCAAAATCCGGCCATTGCCGCAGCCATTGCTATCGTTGGCTCCGTGGCAATCGCTTCTGCCTTACATTTTATCACTGCAAAAAAATCCCTTGTTCAACCATAACCTACCAACCGTATGCAGAGCCCACAGGATATTTTCAACGAGAAACTGATTTCGATAGAAGAGGCTGTCAATCTGATCAAGAGCGACACTGACATCATTGTTGCACAGTGCGCTTCGGAGCCTCAGGGCTGTATGTCGAAGTTTCATCTTGCAGCCGACCGGGTGCAAAACGTTCAGGTTTTTTCGGTACTGACCTTAAAACCCTATGATTTTTACATGCTGCCTTCCATGAAAGGACATTTTGAGTTGTGCAGTTGGTTTCATGCGCCGGGCTCGCGGGCAGCACTCAAAGCACGCACAGGGACAGTAACTTATGTGCCCAACATGCTTCACCGTGCAGCCACTGACCGCATGAAAGTGCGTCGGCCTCATCTTTTTTTTGGCACCTGTACCCTGCCCGATGAAAAGGGATTTGTGTCGCTCTCGCTTGGCATCACCTACGAAAAAGACATCTTAGAAGCAGCCGAGATTGTGGTGCTTGAGGTGAACCGATTTCTACCGCGGACCCACGGCGACACACAGATTCACGTTACGGAAGTGGATTATTTTGTAGAGCATCACCAAATGCCGCCCACACTGCCTGAGCCACAGCCCGATGAAACGGCGTTGAGCATTGGCCGCCATATCGCCGACTTAGTTGAAGACGGTTCAACGATACAGCTTGGTATTGGCGAAATCCCCAATGCCTGTGCCCTATCGCTGAAAGGCAAAAAAAATCTTGGCGTACACACCGAAATGCTTGTTGACAGCATGATGGAGCTTTACGAAGCCGGCGTGATCACCAACAAAGAGAAAGCCCTGCATAAAGGAAAGTTCATCTGCACTTTTGCAATGGGCAGCGAAAAACTCTATCGCTGGCTCGACAACAATATGGCGGTTGAGTTTTTGCGTGGCAGCTATGTGAACGACCCCTGTGTGATGAAGAAAAACAGCAAAATGGTCTCCATCAATACCTGCATCATGGTTGATTTCACCGGTCAGGTGTCGAGCGAATCTATTGGCTCCGAGCAGTATTCTGGTACAGGCGGACAATCCGACACTGCCGTCGGTGCCATCGAAGGCTTCGATGGAAAAGGCAAAAGCATCATTGCCTGCCGATCAACGGCCAGAGGAGGCAAAGTTTCGACAATCGTCCCATTTTTACCCGAAGGAAGTGCCGTCACCCTTCACCGCAGCCATACCGATTATGTGGTAACGGAATGGGGAAGCGTACAACTGACCGGCCGAACAGTGAAAGAACGCACCAAAGCCCTGATTTCCATCGCACATCCCGATTTCAGAGAACAACTCACCCAACAGGCAAAAGAGCTTGGATATGTATAACTCTCGAACACGATGACAAACACTATTCCCAATACTTTGCTTCCCGTCCATATCATCGGAACCGGCCTTTACGCTCCCGGCGATGCCATTGACAACGAAGAACTTATAAAAATCACAGGGCTTTCATTCAACAGCGAAAAACTCGAAAGTAAACTTGGCATCTATCGGCGTCATCTGGCACACCTTCGCGGCTTGAACGAAACAACCGCCGATTTTGCTACGATAGCCGCCCAAAACGCCCTGCGGTCGGCGGGCATCGAAGCCGACGAGATTCAACTGATTATCGTTGGAACCGACACTCCCGAATACGTCACGCCAGCCACGTCTATTGTTGTGCAGGGGCGACTACAGAAGGGCGAAAAATGGACATCAACCTTTGATGTGGCGGCCTCTTGTGCCAGTTTTACCATTGCCTTCGATAATGCAGCACGCATCATGGCCAGCGACCCAAGCATTCAATACGCTTTAGTGATCGGGGTTTACAATATGCCGGCCTTTTTACGACCCAATGATGCCTTTGGCTACAGCATTTTTGCAGATGGAGCCGGTGCCGTAGTGCTGGGAAGGATGAATGGGAACAAATCAGGATACATTGGAAGTCAGTTGCTTACCGATGGAACCCAATATGATTTTATCGGCATCTATTCCGGCGGAACACAACGGCCTGTTACCCGAGAACGTTTAGACAATCAAGAATAAGGTCTGCAAAGACTGAAGCCCCTGCCAGTCGACCGTAACGTCATATTATGAC
>JBDHYV010000310.1:0-2890 GCA_039811545.1 Bacteroidales bacterium
CACTGCTGTTCCGCTGAGGTTGTTATAGGTAGTGCTGCCAAGGAGGCCGTGCAGCGCATGTCCAAACTCATGGAACAAGGTCGTGGTTTCGTCCCAACTCAGCAGTGCCGGCTTATCGCCTGTGGGTGCCGTGAAGTTGAAGTTGGTAGTGATGATGGGGGCGATATGTTGCCCGTTCACGTTCGACACTTTGCGGAAACTGCTCATCCAGGCACCGCCACGTTTCGACGAACGCGGGAAGAAGTCCATATAGAGGATGCCCACATGGCTGTTGTCGGCCTCCTTTACTTCGTACACCTCCACATCGGGATGGTATTTGGGCAGGTCGTCGCGTTTCACAAACTGTAGTCCATAAAGGTTCGAAGCCGTCTTGAACACACCGTCGCGCACGTTTTCGAGGCGGAAATAAGGTCTCATCAGCTCTTCATCTAAATCATAACGGGCCTTTCGCAGCTTCTCGGTATAATACCACCAATCCCAGGCTTCGAGCTTGAAATTTTTCCCTTCATGACGCACCATCTCCTGGAGGGCAGTGGCTTCTTTCTGCGCTTTGGCAATAGCGGGTTTCATCAAACCCATCAGAAAATCTCTTACGGTCTGTGGATTGGAAGCCATGTTTTGTTCCAAGATAAAATCGGCATGACTGGCATAGCCCAAGAGTTTGGCGCGCTCGTAACGGAGCTTGGCAGTGCGGGCGATAATCTTCTTATTGTCGCGCTCATCATCGTGGTTGCCGCGGTTGCTGTATGCTTTGAACATCTGTTCGCGCAAACTGCGATCGTCGGCAAACTGCAGAAAAGGGAAAATACTCGGGTTATGAAGGGTAAAAAGCCATTGACCCTGTTTTCCCTCTTTGGCAGCAGCCTCGGCAGAGGCCGACCTGAGCGAGGAAGGCAGACCGGCAAGCTGGCTGCTGTCGGTGATAAACAGTTTGAAATTGTTGGTCTCGGCGAGCACATTCTCGCCAAAGCTGAGCGAGAGGATCGAAAGCTCTTCGTTGATCTTACGCAGCTTGTCCTGTTCTTGGGCATTGAGCAGTGCACCTCCCCTTACAAAACGTTTGTAGGTTTTTTCGAGCAGCATGGTTTCTTCGCCATTCAGACCCAGCTCGTTACGCTGGTCGTACACCGTTTTGATGCGGGCAAAAAGCGCGGCGTTCAGGGCAATATCGTCATTATGTTTCGACATCAGAGGCGAGAGCGTCCGTGCGAGAGCCTGCATGGTGTCGCTCGTGAGTGAGCTGTTCAGATTATAGAACACACTGCTCACCTTGCTCAACAGTTGACCGGATACTTCAAGGGCTTGGATGGTATTTTCGAAAGTGGCAGGCTCCGTTGAGGCGGTAATCTGGTCAATTTCGGCCATCTGTTCTTTCATCCCCTGCTCAAAAGCCGGAAGATAGTCGCCCGGTTCAATAGATTCAAAAGGTGGAATTTGGTATGGCGTGGTGTAGTCAGCCAAAAAAGGATTGGAATGTTGCATTTGTTTCTGGTTTTGTTGACAGGCGGCAAAGCCTATTGCAGCAAAAAAGACGATCAAAATTCTCTTCATGGGATTAATTTTCAGGTTTTGGCCAAAAATAACCCCTTTCGTCCGACCGCAAAAAAATTCAAAAGTATAAGGCTAAACAAGATAAGGGAGCGGAAAACAAAGCTTAATATTCTGAAAGATCAATAGCTCTACTTCCCGTCGGCAGTATGAAAAGTTGCGCATTGCGTGGCTATTAACCTAGCCCCCGTTACCAAATTTGCCTGCGGGAACTGAGCTTCAAAATTGTACTCAAACCGCTATGTTTCATTACTGCTTGTTGCGCTTAGTACCTATTTTTGTTCATGTCTTTTTTATAGTTCTTTATCATTTTCCCGAAATCCTTATCTTTTTTTCGCTTTTCGACTAACGAAGATTCAAAATGAGCTTTCTCTCTTTCCATTTTCATGTAATTTTCATAAGAAGCTTTGTCTATTTCTCCTTTTTCAACGGCTTCAATTACAGAACAACCTGTCTCATTCGTGTGAGTACAATCTTTGAACTGGCAATTTTGAGAAAGACTGACAATTTTGTCAAATGTGGTTTCTAACCCGCTTGTTGTGTCTGCAATTCCCACTTCTCTCATACCCGGATTGTCAACTAATATTCCGCCATTTTCGAGAATAATCAATTCCCTGTAACTTGTAACGTGTCTTCCTTTATTTGTACTCTGGCTTATTGTATCTGTTCGCATGATTGACTTACCGGAAAGATTATTTAATAGTGTGGACTTTCCTACGCCTGATGAACCAAGCATACAATATGTTTTGCCTTTTTCAATCGTCTTTTTTATTGCTTCAACCCCATTTTGATTCTCGTTACTGATTGCAATAACCTGTACATTTTTTATACGAAGTTTTATGCTGTCCTGTATCTCATTAATTCTTTGCTCATTAATAAGGTCAGTTTTACTCAGCACAATGATGGGGCTAACGTTAGATGAGTAGCAAATGGTCAGGTATCTTTCAAGTCTGTTGATGTTAAAATCTCTGTCAACTGCTTGAACTAAAAATGCGTAATCAATATTTGTCGCTATGATTTGAATCTCTCCGAATTGCCCGATTGCTTGTCGCTTAATAATTGAAAATCTTGGTAATATTTTATGAATTACTGCAAAATCTGAACCATACGATGTCAAAGCAACCCAATCTCCAACTGCCGGGAAATCTTCACGACTAACAGCCGAAAATCGCATATTACCGGTTATTTCAGCTTCAAATTCAGCTTTAGCTGTCTTTACAATATACCTCTCCTTATGTTCTGCAATAACTCTTCCTATCTCAAAGTTATCAAGTTTTTGCTCTGACCTGTATTCTTCAAGTCTGTCATTATATCCTAAATCTTCTAATTTTATGTGTGCATC
>JBDHYV010000311.1:0-2849 GCA_039811545.1 Bacteroidales bacterium
CCAGAGCTTTATAAGCATCCCCTGTACAATATCCTCCGAAGCGTGCGGGTCATTTGTGATCTTTCGCGAGTAGTTACACAGAGCTGCATAGAAGTAGCTGTAGAGCTCCTGCCAGGACTCCTTGCTTTTAGAGTTTACACCGCATATGAATGTTGAACTGTCTCTCACCGAGGTGCAAATTTAGTAAAATTAAAGTTTTATCTCCGAGATTTTTTGCCTTTCGGCTCATTTTCAACAGTTTACACAAAAAGCAAAAACATGGCTAAATGTTTGAAAAATAATGTTTTGGCAAAAATAGGCTTTTTTACGGGTTATATTTTTTTATGGCGAGCCTTGTTTATGCTTACAGAAAAGCCTGAACGAAATAATGCCACGTGTTCGTTAGTAACAACAATTGGATGCTTGATTTTCTTTTTTTCCAAATTTGGAAAAAAACCAGTGCGGAGGTGTAGATTTTTTTTCGCGTAAAGCTAAGGTTGTCAATGCGTTAAACAAATGTGAAATTGTGCCAAGGTTGATTTGGTCTAAAAAAAAGAACTTCATTCCCTAATACGGACATTGGTGAGCTCAACAAAATATCTAAGTGAATGATTGTCAATGTAATTTGAAAATGGCACATTGTTTGTTAATGGGTAAAATAGAAATAATGACTTGTTTTGTTTGTTTTTCATAATTGGGCCACCCTCCCGGGTGGCTTTTTTTATGGATTTACTCCTATTTTATTTTCCGGGCTTTTGCAAGATAGATTGCGAGGGGCAGCAGAGGGAGCACAAAAGAAGCCAATACAATAAAAAGACTTGTGCCAGACATGAGTTTTTCGTCCACAGCCGAACGGTAAACAAAATGCAGAATCAGGAGAAAAAGCAGGTTGATAGAGAATTGCATCCACCTAATGACACGGGTTGCGAGATGATATTGTCGTTCAACGTTTTCGGGAGTAATTTTCACCGGAAAATTGAAGATGTGTGGAAAGCGGTTTAGAATCGTCAGTCCGAGCGTGAGCACAAAAGCAAACAACGGGATTAAAAGCAACGAATATTTACTTCCGAAGGCATCGGCCTCGCCTTTGATGTTGAAATGGGTGGCTACAACCGAATCGAGCGATGAAACGGCAATGAATGAATATCCGAATATCATCGCCAAAAAAAGCCAAACGATGATGTTGAGAATATGATCACTCGTTTCCTTCTGAACTTGAATTTTGGGTTGTCTGGCCATTAAAAAGAAATGTTTTTTTAAAAAAAACTATGGAGTTGTTCTGGTGCCAAATTGGTAATGGATGCAATGGGTGAATTTGCCATTTTCGTCGAAAAACTCTTCATCGCCATGTTTGAGATTTTTTTGAAAACGGATGATCCGCTGCACTTTCCCATTGTCGAAAAATATTTTCTGGGTTCCGCTGCCTTGTTTGAAATCGCCTTTCCCAATGATTTCGCCGTCCTGATTGTAAAACAGCCATAATCCATCCATCATTCCGTTCATATAATTTCCTTCGATGGCAATGCGTCCTGATTCGTACCACCGTTGGTAAGGGCCATGCAAACTGTCGGCAAGATAATTTTCCTGAATCAGCAACTGGCCATTTTGATGAAAATGTTGTGCAATGCTATCTTTTCGCCCATTTTTGAAAAAGCAGACTTCCTGTTTTTGCCCGTTTTCGTAATATCTTTCCTGAATCCCGTTTGCAATGCCATGCGAATACTGCACATTAAGCTGAAGCGTGCCATCGTTATAGAACCATTGGCAGAGGCCGTCAAGTTTTTCGTCGTCGTCATAGGATAGGATGGAAACCAGATTGCCGGACTCATCGGTTTTTTTTCGGACTTTACTCTGACAGCTGCTTCCTAAACTACCGAAAGCAAGCAAAACAACAGGAATGATCAGGTAGCTGATACAACGCCTTAGCTTATTTTCATGGATAAAAGAAGGCGTTTCGCAGCGGTTGATTCGCATAATTTTCGAGTTTGTAAAAGTTCCAATAGATATTTTCAATGCCCGAACCTTTGGCTCCTTGTTTAAAATGAAAATGAGTTTGAAGCCCCTGGAATTCCTGTTTTGCAAGACAATCAGGATATTCTGGCCCATAAAGGCTGAGGTATTTCAAGAAAGCCCAGGCGATGTCGAAGCCTTCAAAAGCATAATCATCGGGTTCGGTTTGAAATTTATTTCGGTATTGTGCAATAAACTCTTTGATATTGGGCTGATCGTAAGCGATAAAACCATCGTTGATGAAATGCGCATCCAAACGCTGCATGATTTCGACAAACAGATTGTCAAACTTATCCCATTCGGGCAGGCCGAAAAATTTCACTGGTAGCTTGTCGGCCACCTGATTAAGTTTGTTCATCAGCTCCATCGCAAACACACGGTCATCGCCTAAGGCAATGACGATGTTAGTGCGTACCGATGAGCCGTTTTTGCGAAGATAACGGAGGCTGTCGCTGCTATAGGCGAGCACCTCAATTTCGTTGGAGAAGGTGGTGGATTCGTTTTCGTGAATCTGCAAATCGCTGAGGTCGAGCCATTTGCCATCTGAATAAACCTGATACGAGAGATCGTCCGAGCGCCGGAGGCTTCGTGCCAGTTCGCTATTTCTTATTTTTACCTCAACCGGCAATCTTTCTTTAAGGACTTTTTGAAGTTGTCGGGCTTCATCGGCAAATGTTGTCGGGCGGGGGTGATAGATAAAGATGCGGGCATTCGGATAGCGGTTCGCGATGAGGGCAGCAAGCTGTGAATATTGCTCTACAGGGTCGGGTTTAATTTTGACCACAAAGGGATTGTCGGTCAGGATTTCCTGTCGGTTCGACATCGGATTAACAATGAGGATGCCGTTGTTTTTGGCAAAC
>JBDHYV010000312.1:0-2826 GCA_039811545.1 Bacteroidales bacterium
CGAGAGGGTTTCTGGAATATCGGTTACAGCACCGTAAACGATCTGAAACCGGGACAATACACATTGGCAGTGTATGATAAAACCATCGTCGGTCTGAACGAAAACCAGAGAAACATGAGCAATACCATTAAAGCAGAGCCCAACCCGGCGACGGAAACCGTTAAACTGAGCTGGGATAAACCGCTTTCGGGAATCATTTCTGTGTATGACGGCAGCGGCAGGTTGGCTGTCCGGCATTCGGTTACAGAAAAAGATTCGGTTCGTTTTTCGCTCGATGGCTGGGCTAAAGGCCTTTATTTTGTCGAACTGCGCGATCATCATGCTTTTCTGACAGGCTTTTCACGATTTATCGTTCAGTAAAAACGGTCTTAAAGATTTTTCGAAAAGAAAAATTCAACTCTGCTGAAAAATAATCGAAATCACATGAACACCCATCACTTATCGCTTAAAATAATCCGTCTTGCATTTCTCTCTGGACTGCTATTTTTTATGGCTACAGGCTGCAAAAAAGAAAAAGAAACATGGGTCTGGTGCTCCGACTGCACGATTGAAACACTCACAGGCTCATACAAAGGCAAAGCCAATCATTTGAAATATCAAAATGATTCGACTTATCATAAAACAACCGATAAAGATGTTTACGCCAATCTGAGCAGCCAAAACAGCCAATTAACGGTAGAAATCGGCATCGTAAATCTATTTCACATGAATTTTAGCGGTGCCTATAACAACCAGTATTATATTGAGTTACCCGGGTCGGGAGGACAATTTTCAGCTAAAATCTTACGCCATGGCGAAAAAATCAAGCTCGTTGGCATCGCAAAAAAGTTTCACGAAAATCATGGAATTATCGAGACTTCTGAACTTATTGATTTCGAGATATATAAAGAGTAGTTCTGATAATATATTTCCGATTTTAGTTCAACGGTTTCATCCCAATTTAAGGCTTTCGCGAATACTGTTAAACGACCTTGAAAACAGCAACGAAGCGGTCAGCAACATGCTTGCCGCAAAAGTAAAGGTGAGTGAAGCACCGGCCTTATCGGCGATATAGCCCAGAATGAGGCTTCCGACAGGCGTAAATCCAATGAACGACATACTGTAGAACGACAATACCCTTCCGCGTAGGTCTTCGTCCACCACTGTTTGCAACAGTGTATTGGTTGCCGAGAATTGAGTAATCATTCCAAATCCACTGAAATACAACACAATGACTGAGAAAGCAGGCCATACAGACCAACTGAAGATGAGCAGGCCAATCGAAAAGGTAAGTGCCGAAAACCGGATGACGGCCGGCAAAGGCTTCACGCTCTGGCGGGTAGCCAAATATAAAGCACCTGTTAGTGCGCCGGCTCCTACAGCTCCGGTAAGAAAACCCAGCAGTTGCGAATCGCCATGAAGGATATCGCGGGCAAAGACAGGTAGAAACGATTGAAATGGGAGACCGAAAGTGGCCGTCACCATCACTAACATGATCATTGAACGGGCAGGCTTGAAATTCCAGGTAAACGCAAAACCTTCAGAGAGGTCGTGCCAAAGCGAAGTTTGTTTCTTCTGAACCATTCGCACTGGCACCCGCATCAGCATCAACGCAATGAGCATAGCCATGAACGAAAAACCATTGATAAGAAAACACACGGCTTCGCCGTACAAAGCAACGAGCACACCCCCGATGCCGGGACCGAGAAAACGTGCTGTGTTTACTAATGTGGAATTCAATGCCACTGCATTGGGTATCAGGTGCCTATCGCCAATCATATCCAACAAAAAAGCATGACGAAAAGGTGTGTCGAACGAAAGCGCAACGCCGTTGATGATCACGATGACCAAAATCAACCTAACGGTGATGGCATCAGTAAAGACCAGAATTGCCATCAGAAAAGCTGCCGTCATCGAAACAGCCTGGGTGATTTTCAGGATTCGCTGACGATTCATGCGGTCGGCAAATACCCCCGCAAAAGGAGTAAGGAACAAACCCGGGATTTGTCCGGCAAAGCCAACCAATCCAAGGAAGAAAGCCGAGTCGGTCAAACGGTAAACTAACCATCCCAACGCCAGATTCTGAATCCATGTTCCCATGAGCGAGACCAAGCCGGCATAGAAAAACAAACGGAAATTCCGGCTCTCCAAAGCCCTGAAAGCAAACCGAAAACTCTCCCACAAATTGCCCAAATCCAAACGTTTGCCCATATCCGATTTTTCAAAGGACAAAGATACGATTTGCCTGCCGATACTTGTTTCAAAAACAGTCGTCCACGATTTATGTATCTTTGCCTTTCAATCAATTTAAAAAGATGAAAAACGCTCCTTCCTTCCGCATCAGCGGACAGGTGGTTGACCTGATAAACGACCATATTTTTCCGGGGCTTGTGGAAGTTGCAGATGGTCAGATTGTTTCGATTACCAAAACTGACTCAGCCGATTCCCAATATATCATGCCGGGTTTTATTGACGCCCACATTCATATTGAGAGCTCCATGCTCACGCCTGCGGCTTTTGCACGTTTAGCGGTGGTTCACGGCACTGTGGCCACTGTTTCCGACCCGCATGAAATTGCCAACGTACTTGGCGTAGAAGGAGTGCATTTTATGATTGAAAACGGGGAAAAAGTACCTTTTAAATTCTATTTCGGTGCGCCAAGTTGCGTCCCTGCCACTGCATTTGAAAGCTCTGGTGCCACACTGGGCATCGAGGAGCTTGACGCGCTTTTGTCCATGCCAGAAATTCATTATTTAGCCGAGATGATGAACTACCCGGGAGTTTTGTTCCAAAATCCGGAAGTGATGGCAAAGTTAGAGCTTGCAAAAAAACATGGCAAACCTGTTG
>JBDHYV010000313.1:0-2811 GCA_039811545.1 Bacteroidales bacterium
AAGGGCATCAGCATCTAAAACCAAAGGTACTTTTGCCTCCTGAATCAACAATTTAAGCACACGTGCAGTTGACTCCTCCTTTCCAATGCCCGGGCCAATGGCAATGGCGTCATAACCCGTAAGTTGCGGCAAAATGCTCAGATGATTGTCATCCGAATCGAGGCTGACCATCGCCTCGGGCAACACACATTGAAGAGGCGATGCCGCTTTGTATGGGAGATGCACATGGAGCAGGCCGGCACCGCTGCGAAGACAAGCGGAAGCAGCCAGAATGGCCGCTCCCGTTTTGTCGGAAGCTCCCGCCAACAACAAGGCATGACCAAAATTGCCTTTGTGGGCAAAACGTGAACGCGAATGCAACTTCCGGCTGATGTCGTTGTGTTCAGTCAAAAATACATATTGTCCTTCCGGTTGATGCATGGTGCGATGCAATCCAATCGGGATCACGCTCCAATCGCCGACAAAAGCTTCATTTTCAGGGAAGAAAAAAGCCATCTTCGGCCACTCGAAAGTAAAGGTATAATCAGCACGGATGACGTCAGTACGTTGGAAATCAGTTGATTGATCGACGAATAAACCCGATGGGACATCCACCGAAACCACTACATTTCCTAGCGTATTGATCAAACGGATAAGCCTTGCAGCTAAGCCTGTAACCTCTTTGTTCAGTCCCGACCCAAAAAGTGCATCGAGTATGACCGCATTTTCCGGCAATGAAACCGGCAAGTCGCCTTCGGCGGCTATCTCAAACAGCTTCACCTCCGAAAAGCCACTCAGTCGTTCCAAATTAAGCTCAAAATCAGGGCTCCCCTTTTCCGACAATTTCAGGATAAAAACCTCCACCTTTACGGCCTGTTGAGCCAGAAGACGCGCAACGACCAATCCATCGCCACCGTTATTGCCCATACCAACAAACACAATCACAGGTTGATCAGGCTGTAGTTTTGGGAAAATTTTATGAAAAATCGCCGTTGCTGCCCTTTCCATCAGTCTTTCGGACGAAACAGGCTCGTGTTCAATGGTGTAAGCATCCGCCCGACGAACGTAGGCAACATTAGGTACAGGGATCATATCAAGAGGGGTTAAATGAACATTTCAAAATTAATGCTTTTTTACTCTGGCAACTTACTTATCTGCCAGGGGCAAAAAACGAACACCTAAATAATAGTAAGAATTTGAAATATGTACCCGAATTCTTACTTTTGCAATCAATTCATCCAGATTAACATTTCAGAAAATGAGAAAAATCATTTTATCCGTCATTGCAGCCCTTTCGTTGCTAACTGCCTGTCAGAGCGGAGGGTCAAAACCCGAATCTCAACAGCTTTCCGAGGCCGATCAAAAGCTAATACAATCGGCAAAAACATTTTTCAGCACGCTTCCCGAAGCTAAAGACCCATCCACTCCTTTGGCTCTTTTAGGGAAAAAGTTGTATTACGATGAATCATTTTCGGCCAACGGCAAGATGAGTTGCAACACTTGTCATCCGATTCACAACTATGGTGTTGACAATGAGCCTACCTCGCCAGGACACGATGGCACTCGCGGCACCCGCAACAGCCCGACCACTTTAAACGCTTATGTTCATTCCGTACAGTTCTGGGATGGTCGCTCGCCCGATTTGGCAGATCAGGCTAAGGGGCCGGTGCTCAATCCAGTGGAGATGGGCCTGAAAACCGGTGATGATGTGGTAGCCATCCTGAAAAAGTCTGATGAATACCAGACGATGTTCAAAAAAGCCTTTCCGGATGAGGCCAATCCGCTCACTTTCGACCATTTTGCACAAGCTATCGCCGAGTTTGAAGGCACTTTGGCCACCCCTGCTGCTTTCGACGATTTCCTGAACGGTGCCATAGGGTCGCTCAACGACGAGCAAAAACAGGGCTTAGGATTGTTCATCGAAACGGGTTGCATTGCCTGTCACACCGGTCCCGGATTAGGTGGAACCATGATGCAGCGTTTTGGACTCGTTCATGGCCCATATTGGGAACTGACCGGTTCTCAACTTCACGACGAAGGAAAATTTACTGTTTCGGGCAATGAAAGTGATAAAAATGTGTTTAAGTCGCCCTCGCTGCGCAACATTGCTAAGACGGGGCCCTATTTCCACGACGGAAGTGGGAAAAGCCTTGAAGAAGCCATCCGCATTATGGCTTATACCCAACTCGGGAAAGAACTAAAGCCCGAAGAAATTGGGAAAATTACAGCTTTTTTCCAAAGCCTGACCGGTAAAATTCCGGAACATGCACTGTAAGAATCAGTTACATCAAACAAAAACGGCTGCTAAATCAAATGGCAGCCGTTTTTGTTATCAAAGCTTCCAACCATCATTGTATGACAGGGCAAAAAACGTCAGTGATCCATTGACTGCTGTCGGCTGTGTCGAGTGGACCAACTTCATAGCGTTCTAAAAAGACATTTCCGGCAGGCTGAAGTCCGAAATCGGCCATATATTCGAGTATATCTTGCTGAACATGTTCCAGATACTTATGACCGCCGTAAAAGCGCGACATGGCCATCCTACCTCCCTCGAAGCGGAAAAGCGAGATTCCTTCCTGTTCTTTTGCTTCTTCGGCAATAGGGAAAACCACACGAAAAGAAGTGTTACCGGCCTTTTCATCCCTTCGGATAAGGGCAAAAGGAGGTCCTTCGGCAGATATTCTGCTTGTTTTCATTGCGTTTGTCAATATTTTCCAAGCCTGGCCCATCGCTTGTGGCATGGAGTCGGCAGGAGCCTGAGCCTGACAGCTTAAACCCAAAACCGGCGCATTGTCAACGAGGATTACATCGGCCGCGCGTGGCATGTTTTCG
>JBDHYV010000314.1:0-2803 GCA_039811545.1 Bacteroidales bacterium
ATGTCTGATCCCTTTGTGTCATCACAGTTTCGTAATTCCAACACCTTTGCCGGCGTTACACTCCGGTTCAATTTGGCACAATAGCCTATTTGGATTGGGTTTAATTAAGGCATAGAATATCCCGCCTTTCGCAGAAAGTCGTAATTTTGAAGCCAAACTAAATTTTTCAGAAAATGAATATTCCATCAGACCTTAAGTACACCAAAAACCACGAATGGGTACGTGTTAACGGCAATGAAGCTACAATCGGCATTTCCGAGTTTGCCCAAAAGGAGCTTGGCGACATTGTTTACGTTGAAGTGGACACCGTTGACGAGACCCTCGATGCAGGCGAGGCCTTCGGTTCGATCGAAGCCGTTAAAACCGCTTCCGATATTTACATGCCAGTGAGTGGCACGGTTACCGAATTCAACGAAGAGCTTTCCACACAGCCGGAACTCATCAACAAAGACCCCTATGACCGTGGCTGGATCGTAAAAATCACCTTCGACGACGCTTCGCAGCTCGATCAACTGCTCAATGCAGACGACTATAAGATCCTTATCGAAGCCTAAGCGCCTGTGTTGTGGTGAAATGCCCTTATCTGAAAAATAGTATCCCGGCCATCGTATGGGCGTTGTTCGTGTTGACGCTTACGGCACTGCCCGGGAATTATTTTCCAAAAGTAACGCGTTTTTTAGACTGGCTTTCACCAGATAAAGCGGCACATTTATTGATGTTCGGTATATTAGCGTTCCTGACGGCTTATCCATTCAAAAAAACGTTTGCCGAACGCAAAAAACGTTCTTCTGTTTCTTATTTTGTGCTTACAACGGGAATTGTCTATGGCGGACTTACCGAGCTCTTGCAGGCCTATGTCTTTATCGGTAGAAGCGGAAACCTCTATGATTTTCTTGCCGATATCGTTGGAACCCTGCTTGGATTCGGCATCTTTTTGTTATGGCAAAAAAAAGTACGCCGGAGTCACGCTCCCAATAAAATAATAATGTAAATTAGCCGCGCATTTTTATGCCGAATTAACACTTTAGCCAGATAACACTATGGAAATCAAAAAATCACCCAAAGCAGACCTCGAAAGCAAACGCGTGATATTCACGCAGATAGGTCTTGTACTGGCTTTAGCGATTGTCTTTTTTGCTTTTGAATACAAAAGCTACGACAAACGTGTGCTCAACATCGTTGAACGTGCCGTAGAAGACATTCCTGAAGAAATCGTTCCTATCACCGACCAGACGGTGAAACCACCACCACCGGCTCCCGTTGTTCAAACCACTGTTTTGCAAATCGTGGAAGATAACGTACAAGTGGAAGATGTCAAAATCAACGTGGAAGTGGATCAAAAAGCAGCCATCGAAGTTTATGTTCCGCCGGTTCGCGAAGAAGAAGAAGTTGTTGAAGCCGAGATTTTCACCGTTGTTGAATCTATGCCCGAATATCCCGGTGGAGCTGAAGAAATGATGCGTTTCATCGCACAAAACATCAAATATCCACCTATTGCCCGCGAGAGCGGTATCCAGGGCAGGGTGTTTGTCAACTTTGTGGTTGAGCCCAACGGGTCGGTTTCCAGCGTGAAAGTGCTCCGTGGTATCGGCGGCGGCTGCGACGAAGAAGCTATACGCGTTGTTCAGTCAATGCCCAAATGGACTCCAGGACGTCAGCGTGGGAAAGCCGTGAGGGTTTCCTTCAACCTTCCGGTACGGTTTACCCTGCAATAAGATTTGTTCATTCAAAAACTTAAAAAGCGCCTTTTCGGGCGCTTTTTTTATTTCCTCCATGAAAGACGTATGCTTAAATACCGATGCGGTTGAATATCGCCCGGACGACCCATATAAACCGTGTTAAAAAGGTTGTTGACCATGGCCGACAGCTTCCAGTGCGATGAAAAACTGTAGGCCAGAAAAACATCTGAAACAAAAGCCGGTTTGTTATCCGATTGCCAGTATTCGTAAAATCCTGGAAGCAAATGTTCGCGTGTGAGGGCATCCAGAAACACTTTGTCAATTCGCAGCATGGCCGACTGCCAACTCAGCGAACTTCCGCCGCTGAAGTGGCCTTTACTCATTTCCCAATGAAGTTTGGCACTGTGTTTTCGACGGTATTTCAAATAATTGTCGGTGTTTTTCCCGGTATAAGGATTGTATTCAACCGGCATGGTAAAGGTGTATCCGCCATTGAGCTGATGGCTGAGTAGGCCCGTTGTAAATGCTAAGGTCAACTCGGCCTCGGCACCATAAACACGGGCTGCTTCAATATTGGAAGCTTTAAAACCGAAGCCAAAACCACCGTCACGCTCGGGATAAATGCCAAAAAGGAATTCGATCATGTTTTTGTTTTGAAGATAAAAAGCCGCCAGATCAATGCCGGCGGTAATTCCCGCTGTTTTAATTCCTTGCCGGAGACCAAGCTCAGCATTCCAACCCGATTCGGGCTGAATATAGATATTAGGAAATATTTTCACCGCCCCCAGTGTGGTTGATGCGTATCGCTCGGCGATTGAAGGATAACGAAAACCCTGTCCAAACGAAGCTCTTATAAAAGTGGCCGAACCCAAGGCATAGTTCAGTCCTGTCCGGAAAAGAGGCTCAAAACGTTGATAGCCACCATCTAAGCTGTTGTATTCCATTCGCGTTCCTGCAACAAGTTGCAATCCGGGAATTGGCTGTGATTCGAGCTGGAAAAAAGCGGCTGCATTCAGCGAGCGATGATTGCCATAGAAGTTGGAAATCACCCGAACCGACTGTAGCACCAATCCCGACTGGAATTGCAGCCATGAAAAAACAGGAGCGAATATTTCATAGTGTAT
>JBDHYV010000315.1:0-2796 GCA_039811545.1 Bacteroidales bacterium
CCTCTTTCAAGAATTCGGGCTTCGACGCCACATCGAAAGGGATATCAACTCCTCTTTTTCTTTGTGCTTCCTTGACAGCGGCTCTCACTTTTTCGGCTGTCCCAACTGGGACGGTGCTTTTGGTTACGATAAGCACATAATCTTTCATATTTTCGCCCACCTGACGTGCCACTTCGAGCACATATTTCAGGTCGGCACTTCCATCTTCGTCGGGGGGAGTGCCAACCGCACTGAAAACCACTTCGCAGCCTTCCAGCACAGGTGCCAGATCGGTGGTAAACAACAAACGCTTCTTTTCAACATTGCGTTGAACCATCTCTTCAAGACCCGGCTCATAAATGGGAATGATGCCATTGTGGAGGTTTTCTATCTTTTTAACGTCAATATCCACGCAATGGACATCAATGCCAACTTCGGCAAAACAAGTGCCTGTTACAAGTCCGACATAACCGGTACCGACTACTGCAATTTTCATTTTTTAAGTATTTGATGGAACATATCTTCTGATTGGAAAAAATCCGGACTCACCAGCAGGCTGTTATTTTTGACTGATTCCCGCCTATTGATGAACAGCCTGATTATTATCCGACAAATTTAGGGGTTTGCTCAGGGACTATGCAACACGCCTTGATTTTTTTTCTTTCCGATTTGATTAAATCTTAATTATCAAGTCATTACGGATCCCATTCTTCAAAAATCTCCTTTTTCATTCATAGCTCCCGTCTGGCTTATAGGCAGAAATGACGTATTTTTGGCTAAAAATCCCAATATGCGGGCACTTTCACTTATTCTATTTTTCGCAATCGTTCTGATACTTTACGGGCTTATTAACACCTACATTTTCTTTCGCGGACTCCGGACTATGGAAGCCGGCAGCATAATGCGGAGCTTCTATATCGTTATTTTTTGGTTTTTAGCCCTTTCTTTTGTTGCGGGCAGACTACTCGAAAAAGTTTACCTCTCGCTCTTGAGCGATCTATTCACCTGGGCCGGTTCGTTCTGGCTGGCGGCAATGCTCTATCTGTTTCTCGCCGTTTTGTTGTTCGATCTTTTACGTTTATTAAACCTGATTATTCCTTTTTTCCATTATTTCAATGGGTTATGGTTCTATGGAAAACCATTGGTGCTCGCAATTTTTACAGCTTGTTCGGTTTTTCTATTGATTCTTGCAGGCCATCTGAATGCCCTGAATCCGCGGGTGAAAGAAATCCAAATTCCTATTGCTCAGATTGCCAAAGGCAGCGAACTTCGCATTGTGATGGCTTCCGACATCCACTTAGGCACTATCATCAGCACGAACCGCCTCAGCCGAATGGTAAAACTGATGAATGGATTAAAACCTGATGCAATTGTTTTTGCCGGCGATGTGGTGGACGAAGACCTGGCACCTGTCATCAGACAGGATTTAGGTTCTATATTGGCCACCTTAGAAGCGCCGCTTGGGGTTTACGGCTCAACCGGTAACCACGAATACATTGGCGGCGCGGTACAGGCAGTGGAATATCTGCGTTCGCACGGCATTCAAATGCTGAGCGACACAATGATTTCGCTCGTGCCTAATGTTTTTCTGGCCGGTCGCGAAGATATAGACAGCAGGCGTTTTTCATTAAAAAAACGCGCCAGTCTGCAATCATTTACCCACGAAAGAAATGAGAACAGCTTTCTCATCGTCCTCGACCATCAGCCTCGGGCAATCCCGGAAGCCGTAGAGGCTGGTGTAGGGCTGCTACTGTGCGGCCATACTCATCACGGACAGCTTTGGCCGCTGAACTATATCACCCAAGCAGCCTTTCCGCTAAGCTGGGGATTACAGACTTTTGGTGCTACGATGGTCTATGTTTCGAGCGGTCTTGGCAGTTGGGGTCCGCCTGTGCGCATCGGAAACCGGCCCGAAGTGGTGCTGATAAGGCTCGTCAGTTCTAATGTAACCATTGGCGCAAGTCAGGTTTCAGGCTCTCAGGGTTAATTTTTGTTAACACACCACTATACAATACCTTCCGCAGGCTGAACGGAACATCGTCCGTAACAATAGATTTTATACATTTGCAGGCATTAAACTCCAGAAATCAGACCCTATGTCATTTGATTCAGAAAAATTCGTCGGCGAAGGACTTACCTACGACGATGTGCTGCTCATTCCTTCACACAGCATGGTACTTCCGCGCGAAGTGAGCCTACGCACCGTTTTCTCGCGCAACATCGAACTTAACATCCCCATTGTTACAGCCGCTATGGACACCGTTACCGACTCCACCATGGCCATTGCCATCGCCCAGGAAGGCGGTATAGGGGTGATTCACAAAAACATGACAGTAGAAAAACAGGCTGCCGAAGTTAAAAAAGTGAAAAGAGCCGAAAACGGAATGATTATTGACCCCATCACCGTTCGTGTGGGTGCCACCGTGAAAGATGTATTGAAAATCATGAACGAATTTCATATCGGCGGCATTCCTGTTGTGGACAAAACCCATAAATTAGTAGGCATTGTTACCAACCGCGACCTGCGTTTTGAGCGTCAGGTGAATCGCCCCATTCACGAGGTGATGACAAGCAAAAACCTGATTACCACTACCGAGTTTACCGACTTTGAGAAAGCCGCCGACATTCTTCAGCAATACAAAATTGAGAAGCTTCCTGTGGTTGACAAGGACTTCAAGTTAATTGGGCTCATTACTTACAAAGACATCATCAAGATTAAAGCCAGACCCGATGCCTGCAAAGACAGTCGTGGTCGGCTTCGTGTTGCTGCGGCAGTAGGCGTTGCAGCCAATACGATGGAACGCGTGGGGGCGCTTG
>JBDHYV010000316.1:0-2781 GCA_039811545.1 Bacteroidales bacterium
GGGTGGGCGGTATTCCGGAAGTGATCAACGAGCAAAACGGGATACTTGTTGACGCCAGAGACGAGGATGCGCTAACGGTGGCAATGAAGAAGATAATGAGCGAAGCAGACAGATACGATAAGCCGTCAATCCGAAAATCGGTTGAAACGACCAACAGTATGGAGGCTGTAAGCGATTTCTTATGCACGCTTTACGATAAGGCTATTCCGGCATACGAAAAGTGAGCATGGGAATACCCAACTGAAAAAAGTCGTCTTTGCCCACCTTATCTTTAAAGATATAATCGAGCCAAGTACGTTTGTGCGCAATGAAAGCACAGAGGCTCACCTGATGGCTTTCGCAAAAAAGTTTCATTGCCTCCCTTGGTGAGCCGGTGCGAATCAACTCAAAACGCATCCTTCCGCGATTGATTTCCTGAAGAAAAGCCTGTCGCAACTCGTCCATCGAAAGGACGGCTTTTCCATCGCGCTCATCGAGCACAAAATGCACGATATGAATAATCGGATGGTGGCGTTTGGTAAGGGTCACCAATTGGTTAATCACACTCACTTCGTGCGGGCTGAAATTGGTAGCATACATAATCTGGTTGCTGGCAGCCCATTGATAGCCAACGGGTATGGCCAGCAGAGGTACGTTCACTTTTGACATCAGACTTTTAGCCATACTCCCTTCGAGAAATCCTTTTCGCCCCTTCCCTGAAGTCCCCATCAGAATCAAATCGGGTTTTTCTGTTTCGGTCAGATGAAGAAGTTCCATTTCAGGATCACCGCCACGGAGCACGGTTTTGATTGCAATATTGTCAATCTTGTTGTTACGAATTTGGGCTTCAAGATTGTTCTTTTTTTCTTCCATAAAAGCATTTGCCTGAATTTCCATCTCGGCTAAAAGCTCACGGTTGAAAAAAGTATCTGAATCTAATGCTCCGGGGAAGCTGCTGTTACCCATCAGCACCTGATCCATAAAAGCATGAAAAAGAATGACCTCGCCGCCTGTAGCTTTAAGCAAATCAATGGCATAGGGGAAAAGCATATTGTTCTCTTCGGAAAAATCGGTAGATAGAATGATCTTCATAATGCATTGGGATTATGGGTGTAAATATAGGGAAATGAACACATTTATGCAAATGCAAATTTATTCTGGGCTGAAGTCGCTGGCATTGGCCGGGTATAACTGAAATTATTACCCCATATTTTTTGGCAGTTGCAGCATACTCCAGATGTTGAGCCATTGTAATTGGGAAACTTTTGCACAAACAAATACATTTATCCTTCAGAATTATTATCCATCACATCTTCTGATTGTTACAGGGAAAGTCAGGATTCGGCAATAGTTAATAAAGAAGGCTGAAATAAGCAAATGTTCATGAGTGATTTTTTTCAAAATAAATGCCGAAAGCTTGAAATTTCACACTACTTTTGCAGTGTTGGCAACTTTTACGCCAATACAATGAATCAATAACGGGCTGTTATGATTGCACTATTTCTTTTCGGTATCTTCTCCCTTATGGCTATTTTGGCTATCGTCAGTGCCATTAAGAAAGCTCCTTACATTGAAGAACCAGATCAATTCGATTCTTCGGAGCTGTAGGTCGAGGAGACAATAAAAAAGCCGGTTTATTTGTAAACCGGCTTTTTTTATTCTTAGCAGCCGCATCCGCAGCCATGATGTTGATGTTCTGCTTCGTGCCCTCCACAGCCACAGCCATCGTGGTCATCGTGGTGGTGATTTCCACCACCGCAACAGCCATCATCGTGACTGCCGCAACCACATCCTGAGGCCACAGGGTTGAGTTCATCGTGCGTGGCCTCGCGCACATTGAGCACTTTGCCTTTAACGTAAATACCTTTTCCGGCAAAAGGATGATTAAAATCCATGCTTACTGTTTTCTCATTGATAGCGAGTACTTTGCCGTCGAACGGATTGCCTTCTTCATCCATCATCGGCACCACTTTCCCTACCCCAAAGGTTTCGTCTTGTATTTGTCCGTTGACCATAAAAACAGATTTTGGCACTTCCATCAAAAGATCCTGCATGAACTCGCCAAACGATTCGGCGGGCGTAAGGGTGAATTCAAAAAAGTCGCCCGACTTAAGTCCGAGCATTTTGTTTTCAAAGCTTTGCATGATTCGCCCGGTACCAAAAACCAAAGTTTTCGGTTGGGCAGTTGTGGCTTCTTCTAGGATTTCGCCGGTGGCATTGTTCACCTGAAGGGTGTAGGCAATAATGCCTACGCGATTTTTTTCGATGATCATAAAACTAAGGGTTTTCGTTTTTTGGAGGCCTATTGGCCACGGTGCAAAAATAGATTTTTTTTTATTAATTTAGAATGGTTATAAATAGAATGTTGTTTTGAGGTATTATCCGAAGCGCGAAAGGAAGGATGGGAAGCTTTCGTTATTTGCGATGCACAGTTTTTTGCGCAGGCGGTAACGGGCCATATCAATACTTTTTGCATTTTGAAAGGTGATGGCAGCGATTTCTTTGGTGCTGAGGCCCATTTTCAGAAAAGCACAGAGTTTCCGTTCGTTAGGTGTGAGGTCGCGATAGATGTTCGAGAGTTTGTTGTAGAAGTTGATATGCACTTCGTTAAAACGTTTTTCAAACTCGAACCACAGACTCTTGTTCATCGCCAGCCGATAGTTTTTTTCGATATTTGCGGCCAGTTTCCGCGCTTTAGGGTCGTCTGATTCTTTGAGTTGTTGCACATCTTTCATCAGTTTTTCGTTGAGTTGGCTATTTTGCACCAACCGGATACTAATGTTGGCCAATTCATTTTTTTTC
>JBDHYV010000317.1:0-2742 GCA_039811545.1 Bacteroidales bacterium
TCCAAATATGAATGTCAAAACAAGAAATGTAAATATTGATAAATGTCTTTTCATTGTCTGGTCTTTTACGGTTGCAGCTAACTCCCCGCTAAACGCACCCCTATTGCATATATCTTCACTTTGGCCGAAGCTTCGCCGATGGCCAAAGCATTGGTTTTCAGTTTGGTTGTGAAATATATGCAATGTAGTCGGTTCATGGTATAGCGTTTATCTCCTCAAAAGTAAGTCAAATCTCCATTGGTTCAACACAGGCCGTTAAATTTTTATAAGATCGCCCGGGCTCGTGATTTTGGCAAGATTCAAGTTGCTTACATGGGTGTAAATCTCGGTTGTTTTCGAGCTTTCGTGGTTCGGGAGTCCTTATTTATGACCTTGGATGGTGCTGGTTTTGATACAATTCCAAGCAAACAAAAGAAAAGGTTTATTCTGTCAACTTTCGAGTTCGTATTTGACATAGGAGAGGTTTTCGATCTTGGGCAGCAATTCGGCAGCATGGATACGGTTTTTACGCGGTACTAGCCTGACGTTGAGGTTGTTTTCGCCATCCAACAACACAATGCTGAAGCGGTGTTTTCCGTGGCGGTGTGTCTTGACTAAGCTGATGAATTCCTTCCACATTTCATTGTTCATCTTGTCCACATGGAGATTAAATCTAACGGGTCTGCCGGATTGTTCCAACACATTATCGAGCAGCTGGATGTCAGTTACTTTCAATTCCATTTCGTCTTTGTTGCGGAATGAAGGTTGCACCGAAGCGTGAATCAGTACGAATGTGCCTATTTCGAGGAAATGCTTCAAGCGCAGATAGTTTTCGCCAAAAAGTGAAGCTTCGATTGACGACATGCTGTCTTCGGCTTTGAAGCGGCCATAGCCTTTGCCTTGTTGGGTTTGAGTGTGTTCGGCCGAAGTAATCTGGGCTGCAAAACGAATTTGTTGATTTTGAAGCCTTGGCATTTCATCGTGAATATACCGGATGTCGCAGTTGGTGAAATAGTGGATGGTTATTTTGTAGTCGTCCATTGGGTGTGCGCTGATATAAAATCCGATAGCTTCATACTCTTCTTTCAGCTCCTTAATTTTCGACCAGGGTTCGCACTGAGGGAAGGTAGGCTCACTCACTTCGGTGTCGGATGATTCGCCGAAAAGGTTAGTTTGTGCCGAATTTCTCGAGTTTTGTACCATTGCGGCATTGCGCAAAAGTTTTTCGAGAAAGATGCTGCTGTCGTTGACGTCTTTGTAAAAGAATTGTGCCCGATGGATATTGTTGAAGGAGTCGAATGCGCCCGAGGTTACCAATGCTTCGATGGTTCTTTTGTTGACGATGCGCAGATTACTTCTTACAAAGAAGTCGAACACAGTTTTGAACCGTCCGTTTTCGCGTCGTTCGTTGAGGATGCTTTCGGCAGCAGATTCGCCCATGTTGCGTATCGCGCCCAATCCAAACCGTATCTCGCCTTTCGTGTTCACGGTGAAGGTTTTTTCTGATTCGTTGACGTCGGGGCCTAATACCTTTAGGTTCAACCGTTTACATTCTTCCATGAAAAATGTCACCTGTTTAATATCGTTGAGGTTGTTGCTCAACACGGCAGCCATATATTCGGCTGGATAGTTGGCTTTGAGGTAAGCCGTCTGAAACGAGACATAGGCGTAGCTGGTGGCGTGCGATTTGTTGAATGCGTATTTGGCAAAGGCGAGCCAGTCTTCCCATATTTTTTTCAGCACATCGGGAGGATAGCCATTGGCCATACCGCCATCCATAAAAGTGCTGTTGAGTTGTTTTTGTAGTTCGGGCAATTTTTTTCCCATTGCTTTGCGCAGGGTGTCGGCCTGGCCACGGCTGAAGTTGGCGATTCGTTGCGAAAGCATCATCACCTGTTCCTGATACACTGTAATTCCGAATGTTTCTTCAAGAATTTCTTTCATCACCTCTAAGTCGTAGGTAACAGGCTCAAGCCCGTTTTTACGCTTGATGTAGTTGGGAATATATTGCATGGGGCCGGGCCTGTAGAGGGCCACCATGGCGATAAGGTCGTAGAAGTTGGTTGGTTTGAGTTCGCGCAGGTGTTTTTGCATTCCCTGACTTTCAAACTGGAATATGCCAATGGTTTCTCCTCCTCGGAAAAGCTCGTAAGTTTTAGCATCATCGAGTGAAATCTCGTCGGGGTTAATGTTTCTCCCATATCGTTGGCGAATAAGTTCAATCGTGTCGCGGATGAGCGAGAGGGTTTTGAGGCCTAAGAAATCCACTTTGAGCAAACCGGCTTTCTCGGCCACATCGTTGTCGAACTGTGTGGCCCACATATTTGAATCTTTGCTCAAAGTAACGGGAACCATATCGCGCAGGTCGCAGGGTGTGATCACGATGCCGCAGGCGTGGATTCCGGTATTGCGCACCAGACCTTCGATTTTGATGGCGTTAGTTAGGATTTTGGTTTCTAAACTGTCTTTTTCTTTTTCCATTCGGGCTTTCAGGGCATAGCCTTTTTCGAGCTGGTCGGTTTTATATTTGTTGGCGAGCTCTTTATCTGTGAGCCTGAAAAAGTCGCCAAGGCTCACATTCCCAGTGGAATTAGCCAGTTTGTCCACCTGTTTTTGTTCGGCTTCCAAGGTGCGTCCTACATCTCGGATAGCCATTTTTGTACCCAATGTGCCATAGGTAATGATCTGAGCCACTTTGTTTTGCCCGTATTTGTTAATGACATAATCCATCACTTTTGACCGGCCTTCATCGTCAAAATCAAT
>JBDHYV010000318.1:0-2741 GCA_039811545.1 Bacteroidales bacterium
TTCACCATTATATTTATCTCGCACGACCTTAGTGTTGTACGCTATATGTCGGACAGGATTATGGTGATGAACAAAGGAAAAATTGAAGAATGTGGCGAGGCCGATGCCCTTTTTTCGAATCCACAATCGGCCTACACAAAAAAATTAGTGCAATCTATTCCCGGAATCAAACGATTGGGCTTGCTGAACCAAGCCTGAACTCAAAAAGAAAAAGGCAAGTTGATTTCTCCAACTTGCCTTTTTTCAGTTAATAAAATGGTCTTATTCGGCAATCACCATTTTGTTTGTTAATTGTTTGCCATCGAAGGTCAGGGTGTAGTAGTAGAGCCCGGGAGAAAGCTTGTTCGGGTTAAAAACCACTTCTTTTGTTCCTTTCGATTGAATTTCGTTGACCAAAACAGCCACTTCGTTGCCTAATTGGTCATACACCTTCAGGCTCACCTTGCCGTTAGACGGAAGGAAATAATGAATAGAGGTCTGGTTAGCGAAAGGATTTGGCACGTTTTTGCCGAGTTTCAGTGTGGTAGAGTTTTCTGGTATTGAGCCAAGTCCGCTGATAAGGTCGTATTTCGACTGAGCTTCCTGAAGGCTGCCGATAATTTCGGCCTGACTATTACCAAGAGCAAGGGCATAAAATACGTTTACACTTTCGCCGGCATTGATGGCTTGAGCTTCTTGTGAAGTAACGGCAACCATCCCGTCTTCGGTTGTGGAAACGTAGGACGACATGATGTCGCCGGATGTCATCCAGCCCCAGTAGTTGGCATCGGTGGCATAATCGGCAAACCATTCAAATGCTTTGAACGATTTCAGGTTTCCTGACAATAATTTTACACCCAAATGTTTATCAGTTCCGCGATGGAAATGCATGATTTTGTCGCCGGCCAGGTAAGTTACCGTATCCATTCCATAAATCTGGCTTAGTTCGGGGATAAGGTCGAGGCCGATATAGGCGTTCATGGCGGCGGTTTCTTTGTTTTTTACGTTATACTTCAGGATGGTATAGCTTTTATTTGCCCATCCGTAAGCATCGAGAGCCACATCAACAGACGGCGGATTGCCTGAATCCGAATTGTCGAACACACCATGAATCTGGAAATCGCCCCATGCAGGCGGATTGACAAGTGCTGAGGCTTCAACCGTACCGGCATCGTTCGAGTAATCGTAAACGGTAGTGCTTGATGTTCCAACCAAAATCGAAGCCCGTTGAAGATGGCGAATGTCATCACCGGGGGTGTAGAGACGGATACGTCCATAAGCATTCACCACAACATCCAAGGTTCCGGTGCTGAATTCAGCCTGACCGGAGAGCTGAATAACACCCATAAGTAGAACAAAAACAGATAAGTAGATTTTTTTCATAAGTAAGGTTTTAAGTTGATAATGAAACGATATAATTCAGCCAAAAATAGGAATGTTTGTGATAAAAGTCAAAAAATAAATAAACAACCGACAACACTGCTTTTGTCATTTCATTTTGCCACTTTCTGAAGTGGAAAAACAGCATATCTTCTTTACTTTTGTCCCATGATAATTATTGACCAAACCATAGTCAGAGACGATTTGATTGAAGCCCGTTTCGTTTGCGATCTGCCCCGCTGCAAAGGCGAATGTTGTGTTTCGGGCGATGCCGGTGCTCCTTTAGACGAAGAGGAAATCAGTATTCTGGAAGACGAATTTGAGCATGTGAAACCCTATCTGACGGCCGCCGGACTTCAGGCCATCGAAGAGCAGGGAGTGTATGATTACGATGAACAAGGCCGGTTTGTTACGCCGCTTGTCAACGGACACGAATGTGCTTTTGCTTGTTTTCATGAAAACGGAACCAGTTTTTGCGCCATTGAAAAGGCCTGGCTCGACGGAAAAACCGCTTTTCGCAAGCCGGTGAGTTGCCATCTTTACCCTGTCAGGCTCATCGAAAAAGACGGATTCACTCATCTCACCTATCATCAGTGGAGTATATGTGTGCCTGCACGGCGTAAAGGCGAAAAAGCCGGTATGCCTTTGTATAAATTCTTGAAAGATGCCTTAGTGCGGCGTTTTGGACAGCCGTGGTATGACCGCTTGGAAGCCGAAGTAAGGAAGATCAGGTAGAACAATCTTTTGCCTTAGAACAATCGTATTTTATCCAAATAGCAGATGCTCAATCACCTCAGGGTAATACCGATATTCCAATGAATGAATCTTATGGGCAAGACTTGAGGGGGTTTCATCTGGTTCGAGGCCTGTCGTTGCCTGAAATAGAATATCGCCTTCATCGTAGTTTTGATTCACTAAATGGATGGTGATGCCCGAAACCTTTTCGCCCGCAGCCACCACGGCTTCGTGCACCCGTATGCCATACATCCCTTTTCCGCCATAAGAAGGCAATAGCGCAGGATGAATATTGATAATCCGGCCCGCAAAAGCCTCGATGAGTGTAGGCGGGATGAGCCATAAAAATCCGGCCAGCACGATGAGGTCGGGATTCAGTTTCAGGAGTTTTTGCAAGAAAATACCGGACTGATAAAAACTTTCCTTATCAATCATTTCCACTGGAATACCGGCTCGTCGGGCGCGATCAATCACGCCGGCACCGGCTTTGTTGCACACCACTAACTCAATCCGGACACGGCCATCGGCCGCGCACCATTCGGCTATACGTTCCATATTAGTGCCGCTGCCCGAGGCAAACACAATGAGTTTTTTCATGCAACAAAGTTAAACATTTGCGTTGTTTTTTCAGAGGTGGTTTGGGCCCT
>JBDHYV010000319.1:0-2716 GCA_039811545.1 Bacteroidales bacterium
CCAGTGGTTTACAAGTCTAAGAGACCCAGTGGGCGTTTGAGGTGAAGTTGCATAAAAAAATAAGGGTTGAGACAGACCTCAACACTATGATAAATTTATAATTAATTAGATGGTACGTTCAGGGTCGAATCCTTCAAGGATATCCTTCATCCTTTTCAGGAACATACCGGCCAAAGCGCCGTCAACCACACGATGGTCGTAAGCTAAGGCAAGAATCATAATATGGCGGATGGCAATGACATCGCCATAAGATGTTTCGATGACGGCGGGCTGTTTGCGGATTGCTCCAACGGCCAGAATGGCCACCTGTGGCTGGTTGATAATAGGTGTTCCGGTGAGGCTGTCGAACGAACCAAAATTGGTGATGGTAAACGTACCTCCCTGAATTTCATCGGGTTGCAGCTTGTTCGAGCGTGCGCGAGCAGCTAGGTCGTTCACATTTTTAGTGATTCCGAGCAGACTTTTCTCATCCACATTTTTAATCACCGGAACAATCAAATTTCCACTTGGCAAGGCTGTAGCCATACCGATATTGATATTTTTGCGCAGGATGATATTGTAGCCATCAACCGAGGCGTTAATCTGTGGATATTCTTTCAGTGCTTTTGCGGTAGCTTCAAAAAAGATGGGCGTATAGGTAATTTTTTCGCCTTCATTTTTCAGGAAGCTGTCTTTGACCTTGTTGCGCCAGTTGACGATATTGGTCACATCTACATCAATAAACGAGGTTACGTGCGGCGAGACCTGTTTCGACATCACCATGTGGTCGGCAATGAGCCGTCGCATGCGATCCATTTCGATGATGGTATCGCCGCTGTCGCTGGTTACTTTCGGAGCTTCGACACGGGCAGCGGCCGGTTTGGCTGACTGCGGAACCTGAACTGCCTGGGTTGGCAGCACAACAGGCAACACTGTTTTGCGCGACTTTAGAAAAGCCAACACATCGTCCTTGGTTACGCGACCTTCTTTTCCTGTGCCGGTAATTTTATCAAGCTCCGCCAGAGAAATTCCTTCCTCTCGTGCGATATTTTTTACTAAAGGAGAGTAATATTTATCGCTATTTGAAACTGAGATTTCCTCATTTGTTACAGTAATTTCCGTAACGAACGGAATTTCAAGCACTTCCGGTTTTTCTTCAATTGCAGCGTGACCCTCATCCGAACCATCAAGCGCGATAATGGCAATAGGCGTTCCAACAGCCACCACATCGCCCACCTGAAAAAGATGTTTTATCAATTTGCCTTCCACCGGCGAAGGAATTTCAGAGTCCACCTTATCGGTGGCAATCTCGACCAATGCATCATCTTCGGCAATGGTATCACCGGGCTGCTTAATCCAACGCGTGATAGTGGCTTCGATGATGCTCTCGCCAAGTTTGGGCATAATAATCTCAAATGTTGCCATATATTTTTCTTTTACACTTTATTACTCTACGAAAATGCTTTAAAAGCGAAATTGTTCAAAGCAGGCAACAAAATTACAATTTTTTTTTGACAGGTCGGTTTCGGCTCCACAACCGCCCAGGGGTGGCAAACTACGGCAAAAAGTCGCCATTTCTTTCTTTGTTGAACGTTAAAAATGCAGAATAATCAGTCCGTAAAGGCTGTTGTTTCAAAGTTTTTTTACCTTTGCTAAGTTGATAACGAATAAAAATAAATAAGACTCTGAATGGAAATAAATGAAAACCAGGAAAATAGAGACGGTTTTTTTTCGAGAGCAGTGAGGGCTGGAAAACGAACTTATTTTTTTGATGTAAAAATCACCCGCGACAACGAGAAGTACCTTACCATCACCGAAAGCAAGAAGAAATTCAGCAATGAGCTTGGCAAGTTCGTTTACGAAAAACACAAGCTGTTTCTTTACAAAGAAGATTTTGAGAAGTTTTTCAGAGGCCTGGACGAGGCAATGCACTTCATTGAAACAGGCGAATTTCCTGAAGGCTACCATCACGAAAACGACGTAAAGCAGGAGTTTTCGGACGACTTTACCTTCGAAGACCTAGGATAGAAGTCAGCCTGAAAGCATAAAGCCTTTCATCAAACGGTAAAACGATTTTACTTTGCCGATTTTTGTTTGGGTTTTGGCACACAAAGCCAGTTTTCGGGCATGAGAAGGCAAAATTTTGATTACTTTTGTGCCCCTGATATAGCATTGCACTAAACGATATCTTTCAAATTTTCAACGATTTATGGGTAAAACCATTGCCATAACAAACCAAAAAGGAGGAGTCGGAAAAACCACCACGGCCATTAACTTAGCCGCCAGTTTAGCCGTCCTCGAATACAAAACCCTTTTGATAGATTCCGACCCACAGGCCAATGCCACTTCGGGTTTGGGCTACGACCCCAAGGAAGTCAACTCGAGTGTGTATGAGTGTATCATCGAAGAACTCGACCCACGGCAGGTGATACGCGAGACCAATACCCCCAACCTCATGCTGTTGCCGGCCCACATTGACCTTGTTGGAGCCGAAATCGAGATGATCAACATGAGCGAGCGTGAGACAATGATGCGCCGGGTGATTGAAAAGATAAAAGATGATTACGATTTCATCATCATTGACTGCAGCCCCTCCCTTGGCTTGATAACCGTGAATGCGCTCACGGCTTCCGACTCGGTGATTATTCCGGTTCAATGTGAATATTTTGCCCTCGAAGGATTGGGTAAGCTGCTGAACACCATTAAGATTGTCCAGTCGCGACTGAATCCCACTCTC
>JBDHYV010000320.1:0-2709 GCA_039811545.1 Bacteroidales bacterium
TCCACCGGCATGGAGAAAATCCCTGATGGCCCCTGCGTCCTGGCACCTAACCACCAGAGTTTTTTCGATGGACTGTATGTGGCCTCCTATCTGCGTTTCGGACAGGCACGCAAAACCTATTTCTATGCTAAAGAGAAGCATGTGAGGATGGCTTGGCTCAAGTTTTTAGCCAACCGTAACAACATTATCATCATGGATTTGAATAACAACCTGAAAGAATCCATACAGAAGATGGGCGAAGTGCTCAAAAGCAACAAGAAAATCATCATCTTCCCCGAGGGAACACGCTCATTCAACGGAAAAATGGGTGATTTCAAAAAAACCTTTGCCATTCTAAGCCGCGAGCTCAATGTGCCTATCGTTCCTGTATCCATCAAAGGTGCTTTTGATGCATTGCCCAGAGGACGCTATTTTCCACGACCCTGGAAAAAAGTCAGCGTAGAGTTTCTCGATCCGATCCATCCCGGACAGCATACCTATGAGAGCCTGTCGCAATTGGTGAAATCCAAAATCCAGCTTCGACAGACCTAAAGGCGAAAATGGCCAGTGCCCGCTGATGGCTCCGCGAATCTAACCTCGCTTTCGTTATGGATGCAAATCATCTTCTTGAACTAATCGGCTATCTTGCATCGGCTATCATTGCCCTTTCTATGGCACTGAACTCCATCGCATGGTTCAGAATCGTCAATTTGATCGGCGCAGCCCTCTTCTCAGTTTACGGCTTTGTCATTGGTGCTTTTCCTGTTGGAATCATGAATGCCTTTATCGTTGCTGTTGACGTGTATTATTTAGTCAAAATATTTGGCACGAAAGAACATTTTCACCTGCTTGAGGTGAAGCCCGACGACGGTTATATGTTACGGTTTGTTCGTTTCCACCATCAGGATATCCTGCATTTTTTTTCCGACTTTCGACTCGATGCAGGCCGACAAAATATTCACTATTTAGTGTTGCGCAATATGGTGGTGGCCGGACTGTTTGTTGGAAACAAAACCGAAGGGGGGCATCTTGAGGTGCTGCTCGATTATGTAACGCCGGCCTATCGCGACTTCAAGAACGGCCGATTTATTTATGACACTTTAAAAGAAATCTTTGCCGGTGAGGGCATCCAGCATATTATGGCCAAAACCACCCATCGTCGCCATCAGGCATATTTGCTGCGCAACGGATTTGTCAAAGGCGAGGGAAACTGTTTTATAAAGGAATTGTAAAAAACTTTTTTGTTACTCAACGGCTGCTTTTCATTCAAAGCCGGTCAGCGTATCAACGACAATCCCTCCAATGCACTACTGTCGTTGGGTTTAATGAGCAGAGTTTTTTGAAACATGACCTTTGCCTCGCGCAACTTCCCTGATTTATAGAGCGACCAGCCAACCATGAGGGCAGTGTCGTAGTCGAACGGATAAAGGTTAAGAACTTTGTTGAAATATTTCAAGGCTTCAAGAAATTTTTCCCTCCCGTAAAAAAGAAGCCCTATCCGGTAGTTGGCAGTTGTGTTCATCGGGTCAATCCGCAGGATTTCGCGGTATTGCTGTTCCACAGCCACCCAATTGCCCAATGCAGCGGCCGGATTCACATAGCCCAAACGAGCCTCGATAGACATTGGCATTAGCGCAATACATTTTTGATAATAAGGCAACGCCTCCGAAAATCGTCCGGAAACATAATTTAGCCATCCCAGTCGAATGTTGATCTCATAGCTTTCAGCCTGATACACGGATGTAAGTTGTTGAATGGCCGTACTGTAATCACCCTTGGCCTCGGCCTTATAGCTGAGTTCAAAGGCCTGCTGAATTTTGCCATTATCCTGAGCATAGTTTGTCAAGGCACTAAATAAAATGCAGATAATGAGTGCTTTTCTTAAAATATCCATTTGATTCCTCCTATGAAAGTGTTTGATTCGATGGGGTATGAGCCTGATTGAAGGTTTGTGTTGTCGGGAATGGCATAGCGAAATGGTTGCTCGGCTTGCCGAAGCCGATAACGGAGCTGAAGTTGCAGGTGAGGACTAATCAGCCATGCCGCCGAAACTTCTACTTTGAATCGAATATTTTCGGGGTTGTTGTACGCAATATAGCCGTATTGCTCGCTGAGGTTGTTAATGGCACCGGCAAGCAGATCACTTTCGAGAGAAAGTCGTCGGGTAGCCTTCCAGGCAAGTGAAGCCCGATAGGCAAAATGAGGCTTGCGGCCATACGATAAAACGAAAATCTCGCCCTGATGCACAAGCTGGAGATTGCACAAAGGCAGAAACTGGTACCCGGCATTGAGTTGTAAAAGGCTGGTATCGTTGAAACTGGCACGGCCAAGACCTACTAAGGCAGAAAGTCGGCCAAAGTGAAAACGACCATGCAGTGAGAGGCTGTAATCTGTTGTGTTCCACCTGATATCATTGAAATTCACGGTGGGGACTTCAAAAGTGTAGTGCTCCAATCTCCCGTCTGCGGCGTTGTAATAGGAGGTGTCAGTGAGGTTGGTTGTTCCAGGAGTGGAGACGGTGAAACCGCGTCTGACCTTCAGAAGATGCATCGCAGCAACCAACGACCAACGGTCGGAACCGGCCCATTGTGCCTGAACATAAACCGAATTTTGTTGCAAATAGTGGGCAAAATTTTTGACGCTTTCCATGGCTTCGGGATGAAAATAATAGGCTTTGGCAGAACCAACGGCCACTACCGAATCGCGATGGATTGCAAAGTCGCGCTTTGC
>JBDHYV010000321.1:0-2694 GCA_039811545.1 Bacteroidales bacterium
CTGCTCACCGAGCAATATCTGAAGGGAAGCGTCAGCTTTGTATCCCAGGAGGAAGAGGGGACTACGTTCTATATTAAGCTTCCGTTGAATCCGCCTCTCACATGATGTGAAGAAAGGCTTAATATCCCAGCAGCCAGGCAAAAATGAGCGGTGCAACAATAGTGGCATCCGACTCGACAATGAATTTTGGCGTATGGATATCGAGTTTTCCCCAAGTGATTTTTTCGTTGGGAACGGCACCCGAATAAGAACCATAACTGGTTGTTGAATCCGAGATTTGGCAGAAATAAGACCAGAACGGCACATCTTTCCATCCCAGATCCTGATACATCATCGGCACAACGCAAATGGGGAAATCGCCGGCAATGCCACCTCCAATCTGGAAGAAACCAACGCCTTTGCCGCCCGAATTTTTCCGGTACCAATCCGAAAGCCACACCATATAATCAATGCCGCCTTTGACGGTGGTGCTATTGAGTTCGCCTTTCACCACATAGGACGAGAAGATGTTGCCCATGGTGCTGTCTTCCCAACCGGGAACAACGATGGGGAGGTTTTTTTCGGCAGCTGCCAACATCCACGAGTGTTTGGGGTCAATCTCATAGTATTGCTCCAAAACACCGGAAAGAAGCATTTTATACATAAATTCATGCGGAAAAAAACGCTCGCCTTTGGCATTGGCCTCTTTCCACAAATCGTGGATATGCTTCTGAAGCTTGCGGAAAGCCTCCTCTTCGGGAATACAGGTATCAGTAACGCGGTTGTAGCCCTGTTCGAGAAGTTCCCATTCTTCTTTCGGACTGAGGTCGCGGTAGTGTGGCACGCGTTTGTAATGTTTGTGCGCCACCAAGTTCATCAGGTCTTCTTCCAAATTGGCTCCCGTACAGGAAATGATGTGCACTTTGTCGTGCCGAATCATTTCGGCTAACGAAATTCCTAGCTCGGCAGTACTCATGGCACCGGCTAAGGTGATCATCATTTTTCCGCCTTCGGCAAGGTGTGCTTCATATCCTTTGGCTGCATCCATCAAAGCAGCGGCATTAAAATGGCGGTAGTGGTGTTCGATAAACTGCGAAACAGGTCCTTTTGTGGTGTTCATAAGACAATGATTTTTTTGCAAATTTAGATTTTTTCGGCCAGATTACGCGTTGATATCAGCCGGAAAAACAGCCTTTTCGCGGAGATAATTCACAATTTGGTCAATATTTTCATTCAGATTTTCGGGCTTCAGATCAAAAACGGCATCATTGGGGACTTCATACACTAAATCATATCCGGGCAATTGGCTTAACAGTCCGGCCTCGGCTTTTTCGTACAACTCCGGTTTGTTGGTGCGGCAATATTGGAGGTCAGCGTCCATATAAATCATCATAAACCGTTCAATACCAATGATTTGTGCAATTTGTTTGCGAATATCGTCCTTTGCAGAGATAAACGAACAAATGGTGATGATGCCCTGGTCGTTGAGGATTTTGCTGATATATGCCACGCGTCGAAGCTGTTCGGCCCTGTCGGCAGGCGAATAATCGAGTTCGCGGGTGAGGCCGCTGCGCACGGTGCTGCCATCGAGCAGGACAACCGTTGCGCCTAAGTCGAAAAGCCGACGTTCGAGGGTGAAAGCCAGCATATTTTTCCCGCTTCCGTGAAGCCCCGTAATCCAGATGGTGGCGCCTTTCTGGCGGTAACGGGCGGTGAGTTCCATTGGGCTAATCAGGCTTTTTCCGCCTTCGACAAGCTTTTTCAGTTCGGGCTCGCTGATGCGCGAATGCAAATCGGCCGGATTCATCTTGTCAATGATCATGCCTGCCGCACAGGTGTTGTGTGTGATGGGATCAATCAGCACAAAAGAACCAGTAGGATGATTTTTATGATAAGGATCGAAAAATATGGGCTTGTTGGTGGTGATGACAACCCTTCCGATTTCGTTGAGCGAAAGCGCATCCGTTGCGCTGTGTTCGTGGGTGTTCACATCCACCCGGTAGCGCACCAAATCAATGCGGGCGCGGGTGCTGTTGGTGGTGTGTTTGATATAGAACTGCGCGTAAGGATCCATCTTTGTTTCGTCCATCCACACCAACATGGCTTCAAACTGGCGTTCGCAGCGGGCTTGGTTTTCGGGAAGTACAATCATATCGCCGCGCGAGATATCAATTTCATCGGCCAAAGTAACTGTAACAGCCTGAGGCGGAAAAGCATAGTCGGCATCTCCGTTGGAGGTGATGATGCGTGTCACGCTGCTAGTCTTGCGCGAAGGCAAAGCCATCACCTGATCGCCTTTACGAAGGATACCCGAAGCAATTTTGCCTGAAAATCCCCTGAAATCGAGGGTGGGCCGAAGCACAAACTGAACCGGAAACCTGAAATCGTTGAAGTTGCGGTCGGAGCCAATATGTACTTCTTCGAGAAACTGAAGCAGGTTCTTTCCGTGATACCAAGGCATTTTTTCCGAATTCTCCACCACATTGTCGCCATTGAGCGCCGACAGTGGAATGTAATAAATATCGGGAATGCTTAATGGGGTGACGAAGTTTTTGTAATCGTTACAAATGGAATCAAACACTTCCTTGTCGTATCCAACCAAATCCATTTTATTGACAGCCAGCACAATATGTTTTATGCCTAGAAGTGAAACCAAAAAGGTGTGCCGACGGGTTTGGGTAATCACGCCTTTACGGGCATCAATGAGGATGATGG
>JBDHYV010000322.1:0-2655 GCA_039811545.1 Bacteroidales bacterium
CGTCTTTTTCTCTCTTTCATGTGTCAAATTTATTAAAACCATTTTTCCTCTTTGACACAGTTTTTTGAATAGTCTCGCACCAAAAAACCTTACGCGCCTGCCTGCGCACCCAGCCCTGCGAGGGTTTGAAGATTTTCTGCCATTGTTTCCGAAAAATATTCTCCTTTTAACAAGCAAACTCCAACCCAAAAACAATAAACACCTTAACACTTTAACATCTTAACACCTTAACACTTTAACATTTTAACACCTTAACACAGAAACACATATAACTTCCCCCGGGCCACCTCATCGCGTATTGATGAAAGAAATCGAAGTTATTTCGGCAATGTTTTATCTTTGTTGTCCTGATTTCAAAATCATGCATCATGGCAGATTACAAATTGATTGAAGTATCGGATAAAAAATTGGAAAAGCAATGGTTGGTTTTTCCCTCGATGCTTTATCGTCGTGACCCTCATTATATTCGTCCGCTTGATGACGATGTGGTGAAACTGTTCGACAAAGACCGAAACAAGCTGTTGCGCAAAGGAGGCGATGCCATCCGCTGGCTTCTTGCCGATGAAAAGGGCAAAATCGTTGGCCGAATTGCTGCTTTTATTGACCCGTACACAGCCAAAAACAATGAACAGCCCACAGGCGGCTGCGGCTTTTTCGATTGCATCAACGACCAGCAGGCAGCCAATATCATGTTTGATGCCTGCAAAAATTGGCTTCAGCAACGCGGCATGGAAGCTATGGATGGCTCCATCAACTTTGGCGACAGGGACAACTTCTGGGGTGTTTTGGTGGACGGATTTCACGAGCCTGTTTTCAATATGCCGTACAACTTTCCCTATTACAAGGATTTATTCGAAAGTTACGGTTTTCGTAATTACTTTAATCAATACACCTATCGGCGGGGAATTGATGCGTATGGCTTAGCTGAAAAAGTGTTTGCAAAGGCAAAGCGGATCCGTGAAAATCCGGATTACACTTTTGAGAGCATTCAATGGAAAAACAAAACCAAATATGCCTACGATTTTATGACCATCTACAACAAAGCCTGGGGTGTGATTCCGGGAGTGAAACCCATCACCGAAGCGCATGCCTTAGGATTGTTGAAACAGCTTGAACAAATTTTAGACAAGCGTCTTGCCAATTTCGGCTATTACAAAGGTGAGCCCATTTCGTTTTTTATTATGATGCAGGACCTGAATCAGGTGATCAAAGATTTCAACGGCAAACTGCATCTATGGAACAAGCTCAGGCTGTTGCTGCGGCTGAAAGTCTTCAAACGTTGCGACCGTATCGTTGGCCGTATCTTCGGGATTATACCCGAGCATCAAGGCAAAGGTGTGGATGGAGCCATGGTTTTGTTTTTCCGCGATGAGATCATTAAAAATAAAATTCCATATAAAGATTTGCAAATGAACTGGATAGGCGACTTCAATATTCCTATGATGCGCGTTGTTGCAGATATTGGAGGCAACATCTACAAAACCCATGTTACGTATCGGCTTCTTTTCGACCCGGGAAAGCCTTTCCATCGAGCCGAACGCCAGAAAAAAGCACTCGAAAGCTGAGACTTCTACACAACTGGTAAGCAATCGAAGGGTTTCTGCTCAGAGTTTGCCATCATCATCGCAATCAATTTTGCGGTTTTTGTAATACAGATTCATTCTAAATAAAGGCAAATGAAGGTTTTAGACTTCGTACATCAAGGCCTGTTTTAAAGAATTGGCTATTTTTGTAACCCATTCAAAAACCTGATAAATTGATCTTTAAATGAGAAAAGAATCCTGTTTATTGCTGTTTGGACTGTTTTTAAGTCTGATCACATCATTTCCCTTGTCGGCTCAGCATACTGAGTACAGTTTTCAAACACGTTCGGCCATCGAAGGTTTTACCCTGAAGCGTTCCGATGCTGCTTCTGTAACGGTTTTACACAGTCTTCCGACAATTGCCCTCGATGATTTTACTGATAACGGCTATGCCGGTCAGGTAATTGAGTTGAACGGCATTTATCTTCCTGCCGATGCGGGGGCACCCAACCTGCCGGCCAACAGCCGTTTCATTGCCATGCCGAATGGTTCAAGCGCACACCTTCACATTCTCAGCGCCAACAAGCAGACGATTCGCAACGTGGAGCTTTTGCCGGCATCGGCTATCCCCGCAGGCAACGATGACAGCCCGGCAAAATATGAACAGGATATCAAAATTTACAGTCAGGATGCTTTCTATCCGGCAGAGCCTTTCCGGCTTTCGGAGCCCATCAACTTCCGTGGTGTTGAGACCGTTATTCTGAGCATCACTCCTTTCCAGTATAACCCTGTTACGAAAGAGCTGGTCGTGTATTACGATGTTGAAGCAGAGGTTGTGTTTGACGGCGGCACGTCCGAGATCGGAGTCAACCGCCTGCGTAACCCCTGGTGGGACGTCATTCTCCACGACAACATCTTGAACAGCAATATTATTCCGGGTGTTGACTACGCAAAACGAACGGTCGAAAACAATGCTTCGCGCGAAACCGGCTGCGACTATCTGATTATTGCACCCACAGGTGCCGCTTTCATGCAGTGGGCCGACACCATCCGTGTTTTCAGGCAACGTCAGGGCATCTCTACCAAGGTCGTCAGCATAGCCGAAGTAGGCGGTAACACGGTGAATGCCATC
>JBDHYV010000323.1:0-2624 GCA_039811545.1 Bacteroidales bacterium
GCCGGAAAACCTGTTTCACTGAGGTAAACCATCAGTATTTCAAGCTGTTTGAAAGCGCGGCGGGGGAGCTGATCCATCAACTCACGCAGATTGTCGCCCTCGGATAAGGTGGGATGCAGCATGGCAACGCGCTCGGTTTTTTCGCGAAATTTCTCTTGCAGCTCTTCTTCCATCACGATGATTTTTTTCTCTATCATCGTCTTGAGCAATGGCATCACCTTTTGAAATCCCACGATTGACGATACTTCGGTGATGCTGAGTTTCGGTTGGATACTCAGTGCCTCGGTGATAAGAAACTCATTGTCTGTGAGTTTCTCCTGATCCGGAACATAGTCGGGCGACAAGGCAACGTTGGATTCGCTGCTGAGTTTCAGTGCACCGGGCAAGGCGGCCGCCATAACTTCGCCCGGAACACTCATGTAATACTGACCAATCCATTCCCAGAACCTGAGTTGAAGCGGATTCACAATCGGCTTTTCATCTAGAAAACCTATGAGGTACTTGGGCTCATGGTTTCTTGGAAGCTCTTCGTGTATCTTCACCACAAGGCCGGCATAAACCTTCTTCTTTCCAAACTGCACAATTACCCGCTTACCAACTTCAACCTGATGCTGAAGGGCATGGGGAACACGATAGGTGAAAGTTCCCGGCACAGGCACTGGTACCATCACATCGGCAAAGAAGGTTTTTCTCTCTTCGTGGTTCATCGCGAATATGGAACAAAAGTAGTGTTTTCGTCTGTGTTAAAGCCAGGCTCAGGCGGCCAAAAATCTGGCGGCATGGTTGATCCAGAATACGGTAGATGGTTAATGTGCCGCAATAAGCGCTGTGCCCACAAGCTGGTCGTAAGCAGTGCCGGGCTTGCGGTAATAAAGACAGAGAAAATATTCGTGCTGTGTTTCCCAGTGCGAGCCTTCTACAAGGGCCGTTTCCACCTTATCAGCCCCTTTTTCTTTGATGCCGTATTGATAATTGTAATAGCCCTGTTTAAGAAAAAGTGAAGTCTCATAGCGTCGTTGCTGATAGTTGTACCGCATTCGTGAACCAACATCAACCTGCCAGTTGGTCAAAGCCCCAATAAGGTGCATTTCTTCCTGGGCAAGAGGCGCATCCCAAGCCAGATAAAAATTCACCCAGGCGTAGTCGCCTTCGATATCGGTATCCTGATCTGAGCGGGCTTTAATGAACTTACGCCCTTGAAGATCAATGTCGGAAACATAGCTTTTGCGGTCGCGACGCTGGTCTTCCCACAAATCAACAGTGTAATAATCGTTGCCTTCCCTAATGCGGCTGATGCGTTCAGATTGATATTTGTAACTTTTCATATCAAAATTGCGCCATTGGTTGCCGCTCTCGAAAAGGGTCTCGTCGTAATATTCGTAAACCAGTTTGTTCGGATAGGTTTGGCTGGGGGCAAGACCGGTCACCATATTGTCGGTTCGACCGTCCTGTTTGATATTCAGCCGAAAACTGTTTGCCGGAATGTTGCCTTGAAAACCAGAAACCGAAATTTCAACGTCAAGCTGCTGATGGGATTGATCGTATTCTTTCAAACGGTTGTATTGCGGTACCGTGGCACGAATGGCAAACAAGGGTTCAATCACATGAAACTGACGCGTGAAAATCACTTTTCCGTCCTCGAACCTGTCTTGATATACTACAAGAAGGTAATTTCCCGAAAGCCGGGGCTGCATAAACTGGGTAGGAAACAAAAGTTTGTGGTGCACATAAGGCGTCAAAGTGTTGAGCGAAAAACGATAATCGTTGATCTGGTCTTCGTAATAACCCTCGAGAAATTCGGCAGGTTGTAAGTGGCTTGGCTCCCAATTGTGGCTGCAATGGATAAAAGTGTAGTTGTAAATCAGGGCTTCATCGCCCAAAATGTCGAAGGATACCTTCAGGCTGTTGAGCTTGCCAAGAAACATGACCGGCCGTCCCAATGAATCATCCGTCGGATTGAGTGCCACCGTCTGCACACGATCTATATAACTTTTGTCGCGGTATTCAATGGATAGTACAAACTGAGGAAAAAATAGTATGGCTGCAAAAAAAGGAAAAATGACAGAAGTCCTGAAGTTACAATTGCGGAAATTCATTGAGAATTGTTTTTTATTAACGGCAAAAATAGCAAAATCACACGATGAAAATCAAACGTCGTAACCGGCTGCATAGTATCCCCGAAACAAATCGTTATGACTTTTGAAGCTAAATGGTACGCGATGACTTTTTTATACAAACTCGTTATGTTTCATAAACTTATTTTGTTTCTTTGCATAATATAAAAAATATAGACCAAGGTAGATATGTCAAATGTTATCAGAATTAAAAAAGGCCTGAATATCAATTTGATAGGAGAGGCTGAAAAAACCATCAAGGAACTTTCGACAGATCAATTTGCCATAAAACCGACCGATTTTATTGGTGTTTTCCCGCGACTTTTAGTTAAAGAGGGAGACGAATTGAAAGCTGGAAGTCCGGTTTTTGCCGATAAGCAACGCGATGAGCTCCTTTTTACCTCGCCGGTGAGTGGTAAGGTGTCGGAAGTGCGGCGGGGTCCCAAACGGGTTTTGCTCGAAATTCGGATTGAATCCGATGGCAAAGGCGAGGCTGTTGATTTTGGTGCA
>JBDHYV010000324.1:0-2606 GCA_039811545.1 Bacteroidales bacterium
ATCAAATTCCTTGAAGGCGAAAAAAGTATCCGCTTCGAACTTCAAAGCACATTGGTTGATGAGGATAAAAAAGACGATGAAGAAGGCGATATGACACAGAAAGAAGGCAAAAAGGATGCTAAGAAAAAAGAAAAACCCGATAAAAAAATCTGGTTTTTTAAATATCACTTAGACAATGGCAAGTTGGTGATGCTCGACGACTATAAAAAACCAAAAGAACGGCCAAAGTGGGCAGGCATTTCGCCCGATGGGCAAACGGTGATTTTTGTCAAAAAAGACAACATTTTCTGCATGGACAAAGCCAATTATGAAAAAGCATTGAAAAACGAAAAAGACAGTACGATCGTTGAAAGACAAATCAGCTTCGATGGCGAGAAGGATTATAGCTATGGAGGCGATCGCGAAGGCGACAATGTAGAAGAGGAAAAAAACAAGGATGACCGCAAAGCCGCATGGATAGTGTGGTCGCCCGACTCGCGAATGTTTGTCATGAACCGTAGCGACAACCGAAAAGTGAAAGACCTTTGGGTCATCAAATCGCTGTCGAATCCGCGCCCGACACTCGAAACCTATAAATATCACATGCCGGGCGAAAAAGAAGCACCTATCCATGAACTATTGGTGGTTCATCTGCGTCAAGACACTGTTTCAAAAGATACTATTATAAAGGTAGAAGCAAGTGCGTTTCCTGATCAGGCGATCTATGCCTTGCGCAAGCCCCGAAAACAATCAGATCGCGATGAAGATTATGTTGCTTCGCAGTGGCTCTCCGACAGTCCCGCTAAGTTTTACATCACGCGCCAGTCGCGCGACCAAAAACGCATTGACATATGCCGTGTTGCCCCATATGCCGGAAAAGTAACAACATTGATTGAAGAAAGACTGAACACTTACGCTGAATCGCGTCCGTTGGGTTTGGTTAATAACGGTAAAGAGCTGATACACTGGTCGGAACGTGACGGTTGGGGGCATTTTTATCTTTACGATGGTGATGGAAAGCTCAAAAACCAGATCACTTCCGGCCCATTTCATTGCGAAAGTTTGAAAGGCATTGACGCAGAAAAACGCATGATTTATTTCACCGCAAATGGTCTCGAAGCAAACGAAAACCCCTATTACGAACACCTTTACAGAATCCGTTTCGACGGCACAGGACTCACCCTGCTCAATCCGGGCAACTTCAACCATAGCAGCTCGTTGAGCGACAGTCGCCGTTTTTTTGTGGACAATTTTTCCCGTGTCAATACTTCACCAAAATCCGAACTAAGAGATTATAATGGGAATTTAGTGATGCAACTCGAAGAAACAGACCTCAGCACACTTTTTGCAAACGGTTATCGTTTTCCGCAACCATTCTGCGTGAAAGCCGCTGATGGCATTACCGATATTTACGGGGTGATGTACAAACCATTCGATTTCGATTCAACAAGGCTCTACCCTATTATCGCCTATGTCTATCCCGGCCCTCAGACTGAAGCTGTCAACCTGTCGTTTTCCACACGGATGGATCGGGTGGATCGTTTGGCTCAGTTCGGATTTATCGTCATCACGGTTGGCAACCGAGGCGGACATCCCGGCCGCTCGAAATGGTATCACAATTTTGGCTATGGAAATCTGCGCAATTACGGGCTGGCAGATAAAAAATTGGCGATTGAACAACTGAGTGCCAGCTACCCGTTCATTGATGTCAACAAAGTTGGAATCACCGGACATTCAGGCGGCGGATTTATGTCAACTGCGGCCATGCTTGTCTATCCCGACTTCTTCAAAGTGGCTGTTTCCAATGCCGGCAATCACGAAAACAATATCTACAACCGTTGGTGGAGCGAACAACATCATGGCGTGAAAGAAGTAGTGGATACGGCAGGAAATGCAAGTTTTGAATACAAAATTGCGACCAATTCAGAATTGGCCAAGAACCTGAAGGGACATCTTTTGCTCACTACTGGCGAAATTGACAACAATGTGCATCCCGCCAATACGATTCGGGTGGCCGATGCGCTGATACGCGCCAACAAACGTTTCGACTTTTTTATGTTCCCCGGGCAACGTCACGGCTATGGCGACATGAGTGAATATTATTTCTGGCTCATGAGCGACTATTTCTGCAAACACCTTATCGGAAATGCTTCTGAAGAGGTGGATATCCTCGAAATGAACCGCGACATCGAGCGGAAATAAAGTTAAAATCCATGATCCGAACAACATCTTCACCTTTGTTGGTTAAAAGAAGCAAGATTTTGTCAAATCAATGCATTAAACTCGGAAAAAGAAATGATGACATCCTCAAATAGAAGACCTTTCGGCCTGTTTTTCAAGCAGACTTATTATCATGATTCTGTGCTATTTATCTGCAATTCTCCATTTCGTCATCCCTTTTTAAAATAGAATGAGGACTTTTAAGGCAGATTTAAATTTGATTATTGCCAAACATTTAAAAACATTTTCGAATATGAATTCCTTGAAGCTGCTTAAAACACTGACCATTTTATCGTTAGGCTTAATGGTTTGCTTTTCGTGCCAACAGCAAGGCAAAAAGTCCCCGCTTTTTATTGCCGTAAGCAAAGAGCGCCCTGCAGCGAACCAGTATGGGCAATGGCTGAATG
>JBDHYV010000325.1:0-2590 GCA_039811545.1 Bacteroidales bacterium
ACCGTCTGGTCATCGGTAAATGCCCCCAGCAAGGTTTCAGGAAACAGAAAAGCAATAATTGAAACGCCGACAGAAACGACAGCCGTCATTTGCAAGGAAGCTTTCACGCCCCTTGCGATACGCTCGGTTTTGCCAGCACCGATATTCTGTCCGACAAAAGATGATAAGGCAGCCGAAAAATTCATTGCCGGCAGACTTGCAAACGAATCAATGCGCATGGCGATGGCGTAGGCAGCAATGGTGGCTGTACCAAAAGCATTCACCACCTTGTAGAGTGCCAACATTCCGACAGCCACAAAAGTCTGCTGCAGTCCGGTGGGCAAACCAATCTGAAGGCTGCGGACAAAAATTTTACGGTCGAAAACCATCTTCAGAGGCCGGAAAACCAGCAATTCATTTTTGTTGTTCAGATACCATACCATTGTTAAAAAAGCCCCAGCCTGTGCAATGATGGTGGCAAGGGCAACCCCCTCGATGCCCCAATGAAACACAACTACGAAAACCAAATCGAGCACCACATTAACTAATGTTGCCGTAACAAGAAAGTAAAGCGGTGTTTTGGAATCGCCAATCCCTCTTAAAATTGAAGTAGTACCCTGAAATCCGAAATAAAAGACAAATCCCAAAGCATAAATATTGAAATAACTTACCGCCTGTGGGATCACTTCATTTGGCAGATCAATCATCCTGAAGATTAACGGGCTGGCTAGGTTTCCAACGAAACTCAACAGAAGAGAAGCCACAAAAAGCACTATATATAAGGTGTCAATAGCTCTTTTTACCTGAGTGGTCTGTCTCGAACCAAAATATTGCGATATGATAACGGTGGAGCCTGTTGAAATACCGATAATAAAGGAAATGAGGGTAAAAATCAGTGGAAAACTGGCTCCAACTGCCGCAAGTGCTTCGTTGCCCAGAAATCTTCCAATGACAATACTATCAACAACGTTATAGAGTTGTTGAAAAATATTGCCAATCAGCATTGGAATTGTGAAGCGAAGCAGCAAACTTCGTTCTTTGCCCTCGGTGAGGTCGTTCATTTCACTTTTCGTATAAAACCTCGCAAAAGTACAACTTATGACAGTTCGTGCAAGCCGACGCAACATGTATTCGCTCATTAAAAGTATTAAACTTGGAAATATTTCCAGATTTTGGAAATATTTCCAAGTTTTTCGTTCGGTTTTGGCAAATCGGAATCGCCAAACAAAAATCTTTGCTTCATGCGAAATATCCAGATACTCTAATTCATTCACCAAGTTGTGGTGTAATAACGTCAATTTTCTAATGCATCCAATTGACCTTAAACGGTTTTACCTCTTCACACCTTCAAAATAAAAATATTATTTTTCGACTTTCGCGGCAAAATTTTTACCACCTTTTTTAAAAACAAGAGCATAGCGCATTGAAAAAGGGCTGGAATATAGGAGTAATAAAAAAATTTGCATTGTTTTTGGTAAAATGACTACATTTGCTGAATTGTCGCGGTTTCTTGTTCAATCGTTTCGAATAGATTGGAAAAGGCAAACCAACAATAAGTCAGACATTTAGGAAATTGATAAATATGAAGAAAAAGATTTTGGTCATTGATGACGAACTGAGCATCAGAATGTTATTAGATAATTTTTTGAGCAAGACCTATGAAGTGATCACCAAAAGTGATGGGATGGAAGGTATTGACTGGCTCGAAAAGGGCAATATGCCTGATCTGATTGTTGCAGATATCCAGATGCCCAATATGAATGGATACGATTTCATCAAAAACATCAGGTCGAGTGGATATTTCAAAGATATTCCGCTGATAATGCTTTCGGGCATCGAAAGCAGTCAGGAAAAAGTGAAGTGCCTCAAACTTGGTGCTAACGATTATATGGTAAAGCCTTTCAATCCGGAGGAGTTGGCCGTACGCATTGAAATTTTGTTGGCGAGAAGATAATAATTAAGAGATGGCTAGGCAAAATCTTTTATATATTGGTGCAAACCCTACCTGTCAGGAGTTTCTAAACATCAACAGTGATTTTTTTGCTTTCCATTCAGTCGAAAGCAGCTTGTCGGCCATCAGTTTTCTCAAGGAGAATCCACACTTAGACGCCATCGTTTCCGACCCGTTTCTACCCGGAATGAGTGCGCCTGATTTTTTTCTACTGGTACAAAAATTACAGATTCATCCGAAGACCCCTTTTATTATTCTGGCATGTGGTGAAGCCAGAGGACTCAAAGTCAAGGCTTTTGAGATACGCATCCACGATTTCTATGACGACTTGCCGGATGCAGCAAATCTATTTTTCCGTATTGAGACACTCAACAATTATATCAAATCGGAGAAAGATGTAAAAAACAGAACTAAGACCAACGCTGGTTATGCCATCCCAATCGAGAAACGGCTGTTCGACATTGTTGTCTCATCCGCCGCATTGCTTGGTTTGTCGCCCATCTTGCTTATTGCCATGGCAGCCATCCGTCTCGAGTCGAAAGGAAAAGTTTATTATACCTCAAAGCGGGTTGGTACCGGCTACACGATTTTTGATTTTTACAAGCTTCGTTCCATGCGAATCGGTGCCGACAGTGTCCTTCACAGTCTTAAGCATTTGAA
>JBDHYV010000326.1:0-2555 GCA_039811545.1 Bacteroidales bacterium
GAAGCTTTCAAACTCCATCCCACGAGGGCGAAAAGTGCTTTGGAAACGACTTTCTCATCGAATGATGGCTTCTGTAACCAATCCAGAACATTTGGGGGTAGGTCTTGCTGCACCACAGGTTGGGGTCAATCGGCGGCTTATCATTGTGCAGCGTTTCGACCAGCCTGACAGACCGTTTCAGGTAATCGTGAATCCCGAAATCACTGCCGTTTCCGATTCTGTTTGGGAAATGCCTGAAGGATGCCTATCCATTCCGGGAATACGCGATACGGTCTGCCGCCCCTGGCAAATTAGCCTGAAATACCGCTGCCTCAACGGAAAGGAATATTCGGAAACCGTTACAGGCTTTACTGCACGTATCTTCCAGCACGAAATAGACCATCTGAACGGAATACTCATTACCGACCATATTGAAAAGAAACGTAAAAACAAATAATATGAATAGACCTCTAATAGTGAAACCTCACACGGCATTCCTTCTCATACTGACGCTCTTTATGTTTCAATCTTGTACAAAAGAGCAAAGCCCTCCTTCGCAACGCGATGAATATCATATCAGTAACGAATTCAAACGGTACACCGCTTTTCAAATAGGCAGTTATTGGGTTTATCAGTTACTAAACACTGAGTCCACAATAATAGATACTGTTTGGGTTGAAGGAACAAAGTTTGAAAATCGCATTCACACTCTTGGCAGCGTTCAGTATTTTTATGATGCCATCGAGCTAACACTTTTCTCAAAAGAAATCGGCCTCATCAAAGGCGAGATCACCTCCGGGCCAGCCTTATCGCCCGGCCAAAAGGCGGAAACCTATCGTGTGTATTTCAACGATGGGAAATATTTAAGTGTTTTCATTCCCTATCATCCCCTTGACAGCCTTGTTCATTTGGGTGGTGTTGAAGGCGATTATTCCAACATGGCTTTTTCCTCTCAACTTGCAATAAATCAGAAACTTTACAACGATGTGTATGAAACCCGCATTATTTCTGAACCCGGAACAGCTCAATCCGTTATGCATGAGTATTTTTTTGCCAAAGACGTTGGCTGTGTAAAGTTTAGCTATCAATCAGCCGGACAGCCCAATAAAGAAGAATGGGTGCTTGTCTCATCAACATTAATTCCGCTCGAATAACAAGGAGTATTTATCGCCTGGAATCGAGTCTGTTAAGGGCTTGAATCGCCAGTTTATGATTGGTTTCCCTACGTAGCACTTCCTGATAAACTTCGCGGGCGTTGGAATACTGCCCAAGCTCTTCCATTGCCCTGCCTTTATTGTACAACGCATCCACATAATTTGGATCGCTTAACAAGGCGTCATCAAAAAACTGAATGGCTTTCTCCAAATTATTCAAATAAATGAGGTTCAGATAACCCAAATTGAAGAGGACAAATTTGTTCTCGGGAACTATTTGCAAAAGCGTATCGTATTGAAGCTCAGCTTCTTTCACATGATCATTTTCCTGATAGTAGAGTGCCAGTTGATAACGTCCTTTATATTGTTGAGGGAATAATCTCACTGCTTTGAGTAGATATTGCTCGGCAAGAGGATTATGCCGCACGGTGTGGATGACACCCAATTGGAAGAGTGGCTCAAAAAACGCCTCCCGTTGGTTGAGAGCAAGCTCAAAGTTACGCACTGCATTTGCAGTGTCGGTATTGGCCAGATAAACCAATCCTTTCACAAAAAGTGCATCTGGGTTAAACGACTGAACAGCCAGTGAACGGTCGGCATAGATCATAGCTGTCGGTTTTTCATCCATCATCAGATAAAGCTCGGCCAGCCTGAAAAAAGGAACAGGATTCTGGGGATCAAGGTTTGAAGCTTGTTGCAAGGCACCGCTACACGCATCGGCCTGCCCCATTTTCAGATAAACTTCGGCAAGCGTAAGAAAAAACTCTGGATTTTTGCTGTCTAACTGAAGAACTTTGTTCAAATCGGCAAGCGCATCCTCGTAGTTGGCCGATGCCAAAAAATATTTTGCCCGTTGGTGAAGGGCATCCGTATCTTCAGGATTTTTCGATATCAGCCGGTTCAGCTCATCAAGCTCCTTAAATGTTTGCTCTTTAAGGGTGGGATTGGTTTTTTTTGGCTGACATGACACCATGACCAAAAATGCAATAGCAAAAAGGAACGGCCATTTCAATTTCATAGGAATATAAACTTGCTAGGGATGAAAATATCCTGACGATAAAAAAAAGGCCTGCACTTCAGCGATACAGGCCGTAAAATTAATTTCTCAGACTGTTTTTTCGAGTGCTTCAGCTATTTTTGCTTCTAATTCGGCGGCCATCTCAGGATTTTCGTTGATGACATTTTTCACCGCATCGCGGCCTTGCCCCAGCCGTGTGTCGCCATAACTAAACCAAGAACCGCTTTTTTTGATTATGTTGTGCTCCACGCCAAGGTCAATAATCTCGCCAGTCTTCGAGATTCCCTCTCCATACATGATATCGAACTCGGCTTTGCGAAACGGAGGAGCTACTTTGTTTTTCACCACTTTCACTTTTACGCGGTTTCCTGAAACGTTTTCGCCTTCCTTAATCTGGTTTACTT
>JBDHYV010000327.1:0-2552 GCA_039811545.1 Bacteroidales bacterium
ACTAAGGCTTCCCCTATTGAAGCATCGCCATGCGGATGATATTGCATGGTGTGACCAATGATATTGGCCACCTTATTGAACCGTCCGTCGTCAATGACTTTCATCGAATGAAGCAACCGACGTTGCACGGGTTTAAGACCATCATCAATGTCAGGCACAGCCCTTTCAAGGATGACATAGGAGGCGTAATCGAGAAACCAGTTCTCATACATCCCATTCAGGTGCAGGGTTTTAGACTGTTCTTTTGCCTGAGCCGGCATCGGATTCAGTTCATCGGCATCAAATTCGTTTGCCATATTTCTATCTCCAGAATCGTTATTTTCTTTTTATTTCCAAAACCTGACCAACAGCACCTCTGCCAGCAAAAAAACAAGTGTCAACACCAGAAAGAGGGATATCAGGCTACGGATCTCGGTCAGCGCGGTGGCATCCTCGGCAAGCCAGCTTTTCGAGGCATCCAGAAGTGTAACATCCGCAAAATTATCTTCGTTAAACACCTCGCGCAATTGAGCGGCATCCATTACCTTTAATGCAGACTCTCTGCGATCGGTATTCACCGAAAACATTCCGACAAGCGAATCATTCAACATCACATCGTAATGCGAGGCTTCCGCTAACAATCCGCTGACCATCAATTTATTACTATTTAACCCATGACCGATTCCCGGAATGATAGAGATAGAATGACCCTCGTCCTGCACTGTCAACTTTTGCGCATCGGTTTCCACATTTGTAGGTATGGGAAACTCCAGCGTTTCGCGGTTGACATAATATACCGGGTGCATTAGCGGACTTCTGTACAATATTTTATAAAATACGGGTGCAAAAAGTGCATGGCCGACAAATGAACTCCAGGACGGGTCGTTGGGCGAGGCAAAGGCATATACGCTTCCTGAACCTCGAGCATTGGAGATTAACAAAAAAGGGTCGTCATTCAACAGCCGCATCAATCTGAAACTGTTGGTTTTGCCATCTGTTCTTATTGGGAAATGCTTTGTTACCACGGGCAAATCAGGCTGATCAGGAATTTTGACAAAAACATCCGAGAAAAACGGATGCTTCTCTTCCACTTTCGTTACCCGTGTTGCAGTGGTGTCGGCAAGCTGATAGGCAAACCCGAACCGTTGAGTCAAACTGTTGAAGTCGTCAATACATCTTTCGGAGGGCAATAGCACGAGGCTCCCACCTGCCGCCACAAAACTGTCCAGAGCCGCCAACAATCCCGATGATAAGGGATAAGTCTGATTGAGGATAAGCAATTGGAAGCCGGCAATTGACTGAATATCTACATTTGTTACCGCACTGTGTTGCAGTTCCACATCATCATCATCTTGAAAGAGAAGAGCAATATTTGGGTTTGGTTTATCGCGGTAGAGCTCAAGCACACGGATTTTGGACATCACTTCAAACGAAAAAAACAGTTCATCGTCGAACACAATCGGATAGTCCTGAACGGAAGCCACTGCTCGTTGAAATCCTTTTGTCTGAGGTACAAGAAATTGCAACAGCAGCTCAGTTCGTTCATTCGGGTTCACCGTTGCTGTGGTGATTGCCACCTGCTGTCCGTTCAGCTCAAGCTTAACAGGCACGCCATTCACTGCTTGGTCGCCATCGTTCACAACGACCAGATGTAGTCTGGCTTCGAGACCCGGACGCAGCACGGGGTTCTCGAACCACAGGGTATCGAGATAAAGGTTCTGATCTTTTGATCCTCCGGCTTTCAACAAAACAAGTTGAAGGTTAGTATCAGCCGGGATACGTGCCGGGTCGGTGGCCGACTTCTGAAAGTCGGAAAGCAAAAATAGAAAACGGTTGGACGACTCATCGTCTTTGGCAATGCTGTGGTTGCGCCGGATCACATCGCCCAAGTCGGCCGATGCTGCCACGGGAATCAGTTCTGTCAGCTCTCTGATAAAATCGTCGCGTCCAAGCAGCCGATTTCGTGCCGGCTTGAACTCATTGCTCAGCAGCACATAACGCGTGTTGAGGTCGAAGCTTTCTGCAATGCGGACAGCCTGCTGGCGCATCTCTTCAAGAAAGGTCATCGTGCTTCCCCTACGTTGCATACTCGGCGAGTTGTCAACATAAACACTGACTACAGTATTTTTTTTAAGGTTCATCAGCCGTTCATTCTTTGCATACGGACGTGCAAAAGCAATCACCAGAGCTGCCAATGCCAACATTCTCATCATCAGTATCAGCCGATGTTTCAGCTTATTGGTCTTATTAGTTTCTTGCTGAAGGTTGCGCAACAGTTGGATATTGCTAAACAAAATGGTTTTATGCCGTCTGAAGTTGAACAGATGGATCAAAACCGGTATGATGAGGGCAAAAAGCCACCAAAGCATGGCGGGATGCCTGAAAGCCATATTTTAATTCTTGGGTTAAAACGGCAAAATTAAGGATAAGCCGCCAGATAGAGCAGTCTTGAATAAAAAAAGAGGCCGCCCTTTCATGGCAGCCTCTTTTGTATTCTGACTATTGGGAACTGGGGTTAAATCACGCCCTGATCAACCATTGCGTTGGCCACCTTGATGAAACCGGCCACGTTA
>JBDHYV010000328.1:0-2545 GCA_039811545.1 Bacteroidales bacterium
ATAACATCACGTGATGTGGCTGGTTCAACAAGGAGGAAATCCGGCATTTTGGAGACTATTTTTACAAAAAAAAATGAAAAATGAAGTGAATGTTCGTAACGATGACAGTCGGTTTCCTGTATTAGAGGAAAACAGTCCTTGGAACTGGTGGTTTCTTGTTCCATCGTGGCGCACGAAACGGTGTTTTGAGATACCTCCCTATTTTAGAACAGCTGAGGGATTCCTGTTTCAAAATAGGCGCATACGGCTTATCCTCGAAACGGACGATATGGGTTTGATGAAAAAATGTGACCCTGACGCAGTACTGGTTGATGGCTCATCATTCAGGAGGAATCGCGATTTCATCCGGCAAATCAGTGAGTTGAACAAGCCCTTGTTTTATGGATTAGGCGGTTTTTTTTCGGGATTGGGAAAATTATGGCATATGTCGCGGCTGCCCAAGGAAGCCGAGGCTGTTGTTGTTAGACAGAAGATGGGGTTGGCTAAGCTCGAAAAGATGTGTAGCGAATTCCAGCAACCGGTATTTGCGGGTTTCGATCCTGCATGGATGAACTGCTTGTCTGGCGATATCCGACTGGCGGGTTTTGTCTTTTGTGCTTCAGAAACATCGCCCGAAGAGCTGCCACCCGTAAAACGTGCTTTTCCCGAATTGCCGCTACTCGTCAGAACGAATGATACCGACCCATTGATCGGTGATTTTCTGCGTTATGGCGCCGATGCCATCATTTTAAAACCTCAATAATAGGCTGAGCAGCTAAACGAATAAAATGTAATTTTGTTGGAAATAAACAAGCCAAATGGAGGCATCGCTCCTTATAATTCTATGGATTGCCGTTGAATTGGCAGCGATTTTTCTTGTCGCATCCATCTGTCTTTTGGTTAAATACCGGCGTTGTGAGGCAGGACGCCTAAGGCTTGAAAAAACGCTGAACGCGTTGGATGCCCAGGCAGGACGCAATCAGCTCGAAAGCCTAGAAGCCAGATTAAACCCTCACCTTTTTAAAAATGTGTTGAATTCCATCCAGTCACATGCATTCCAAACCTATTATTCGCTCGATAAACTGGCAAACGTACTTGATTATATCCTTTATGAAAGTAAGCATCCATTTGTCTCGGTACGCGAAGAGGTCAGTTTTGCGCTTAACCTCATCGAGATCAATAAGATAAAGCTGAGTCCGCTGTTCAATCTCAGGGTCAGGGTTGACCTTGCAGACGATGATCCCTTGTTCTTACAAAATCTTCTGGCTCCTTTAATCACGGTTGACTTGATCGAAAATGCCTTCAAACATGCCGACTTCCATAGTGCTGACTCGTTCATCACCATCGGTTTTGGTTTTCGTGCAGGAGTGTTCGTGTTGAATGTATCCAACAAGATTTCCGGCAAACAGCCAATGGATAAGCCTTATGCCGGTTTGGGCTCTGCTACCCTTGAAAAACGGCTTGACCTGATTTACAAAGGATGTTATGAACTAGAGCGCACAAAAGGTGAAGAGGTTTACGATGTGTCTCTTAAAATAAGACTAAATGAACACAAAGCTCAGATGCTTGCTTATTGACGATGAATTGCCTGGTTTGAAAATGCTCAGGATGTTGTGCGAGCAACTGCCCGAGTTGGAGGTGGTAAAGGCGTTTGATGACCCCGCACTTTTTCTGGCCGAGCTGCCCAGCCTCAATTTCGACCTGTGTATCTTGGACATTGAAATGCCTGGTATGAACGGCTTGGCATTAGCCCAACTGCTAAAAGGTAAACCCGTTATTTTTACTACGGCTTACCGACAGTATGCCGTGGACGCTTTTGATGTGGACGCCATAGATTATCTGATTAAACCGGTATCCAAAGAACGCCTTCATGCAGCGGTGACAAAAGCATTCAAACAGTTGCGCAAAAACGAACCGACGGCCAGAAAGTTTGCCCAGTTCAACGCTGACAAAGGCCGTATTTTACTGTTCTTCGATCATCTTCGATATGTGTCAACATCCGAAACCGACAGCCGTGATAAGATTGCCCATTTGGCCGATGGTAAACGTGTATTGCTGAAAAATATCACTTTTGAGGCTTTGAACCAGTTGCTGCCGGAAGAAAAATTCTGTCAAGTGAATAAGCGCGAATTGATTTCGCTCACTATTATCCAGTATTTTACGTATGACGAGATTGTTACGAATATCCTCGACCCCTCAGGAAAGCCTCTCCACCTCACGTTGAGTGATGTTTTTCGCAATACTTTTTTGTCGCGGATTAAATGAGGTGTGATGAATTTTGAAATTGGTTGTAGAGATAGAGCTTACATTGGGTTTTATTACACTTTTCTATCCTCTCGATACAAGGCCATGCGCTTTTCCGACAGCAAACAGTATGGTTTCGGGTAGAGGGCTAACTTTGTTAACCAAGGTATAATCCGAAAGCAATAAATGCGAGACCTTATGAGATCAAAGAACCTGCTTTTTTATGTGTTTCTAGTAGGTGGATTTCTGGCACTTATCCTCTATGTCATCCACGAGGGTAAGCTTCATCTTGAACCTCAGGTTGATATTCACCGTCCTTTTG
>JBDHYV010000329.1:0-2534 GCA_039811545.1 Bacteroidales bacterium
AAAAAGAATGAGATAGCCCCCGATATAATCGTTATAGAGCTGAATGCCTCGGTCAATAAAATTCAGAATGTCGTTCATAAGGTAGGTTTTTGGCTTAACGAACAATACAATGTCCGTCTTCGGATTTATCAGGCAACAAATATTGAAAAACCATCTGTTTCTCGCAAAAAAAAATTACCGCTCCGACAAAAGACGTTTTGTTTTATTTCAAACTAAGAGTCTGGCGTCCGATTTTATCAGGATTTTACCTATGCGACATTCGAGGCAGCGTTTTGGGTCGCAGAAATGTTTTTTCATGTGCAGCAGAGCCTGCGATTGCAAAGCGTTGTATGCCTTCAATCCAAGGCTGTTAAATTTTCGAAGCACGGCATTATCTTCGGCATCTACTGATTCGAGCAACATCAAAGCTTTGTCTTTGACATCCTGTCGCCCGTAGAAATGGCCATAAGCAAATAAAATCTGAGCTACGGTATTGATTAGGATTAGCCTCTGCGCCATCACACCAAGCCTTTTTGGCGATACCGATGCCGATGGCCGCCCGGGCTGAAAATGCCAATCCCAATAAGCCGAAGCTTGGGTCTCAAAAAATTGTTTTATTTCTTCGACTGATGTTGTCTCAATGATTTTTGAAAACATCCGTTCGTTTTTATTCACTAATGCAGCCAATTGTGCCAATCTGACAGCAGGGAAATTTGACGGGCGCATCCGCAAAAACCTCCATTGCGACACTTCCATTTCGCCCAGCTTGTATTTGTGTTTTAAAAAACCCCATTCCCTTTTAAGTGATACAGCATATTCATCACTCATTTCGGCAGCGAGAAATCCGGCTGTTCCAAGCAGCAAAGCTTCGAGCTGGTCGGGGCGTCCGGCATGTTTGAGCAAAAGCTGAAAAGACAGTTTGTGGGCAAGCTGCCTGAATCCTTCTTCATTCACCTGAAAACCGAAGTTGAGCAATAGACGGTGAAAAAAGACAGCTTCCCAGTCGTTCCCATAACGGTGATAATCCGCCATCACCTCTTCAGTTTTAAGTTCGAGGCGGTCAGCAATCAGGCGGTCGAGCCACGAAAGCCAGGTAAAACGCTGCACATCGCTCACTTGCTGTTCGCAAGCAATCCATTGGCGGCTGTCAATAAATTTCCGGTAGCGAAGCAGCAGGCTTTCGTCAAATCGGCCTTTCAATGCCAAAGTAGCAATCGGCATCCCATCTGGGGTGTACACGATTTTATCGGCATTGTAAACCACATGGAGGATCACGTTTTCGTAGTTTTTATCATTTTGATGGCCATGGGCATACCAATCAGAGCTATTCACATGAATTTCCACATTACCGGCCCAAAGCGTATCACCTATTCGGATTCTGGCCTGCAAAAAATCAGGACCTGCATGGGTATTTGTTGTGCCCGGAAATATCACCTCTATTGGCTGGCCATCAGCAGTAACGATGTCGTGCCGGTAGAGGCGGTTTCCCCATAGGTAGGCTAAAAAAACCTCTTTCATCTGGCTATTGTTTTGCCTGTAAAAATACTCTAAACCCCGGAAAAAACCCTGAATATGTTTTAATTAAAAAAGATTCTTACATAGAAAATATTTTTATATCGTTGTCATTCAGCGTATTGGCTGATTCATATCAAAAACAGTGCCTTTCAAATTTGCAAAACCCTTGCGGATGAATTACTTTTGTGCTGTGATCCATCAATCCGTTTCGATTCAATGGCTGATACACGTACGCTTGTTGCCGGCTTGGAGCACAAAATTCTGAGGCTGATTGAAGAAAACAATCGGATCAGTAAAGCATCGGCAACGCAGGCAGAAACAATCAGGAAAATGAGCGAGCGGTTGGAGGTTCTTGAAAAAACGAATGTCGAATTATCAGAACAATTAAACAAAAAAATAATCGCTGATGCATTCAACAGCGAACACGAAATCGAAGAAGGAAGAAAACGTGTCCAGGCATTAATGCGGGAAATTGAACATTGTATTAGTTTAGTAAATAAGTGATTTACAGTATATTAAAACTCTGAATGGAAGAGATTTCGATCAATCTGAATATTGCCGACCGGCCTTACCGCCTTACGATATTGCGCGAGGAAGAGGAGCGTGTGCGTAAAGCCGCAGCAATTATCAACGATCGAATCAAGGTATATGCGCAGAGTTATGCCTACAAAGACAGGCAGGATTTGCTTGCGATGGCGGCCTTGCAATATGCCAGCTCTTCGCTTCAGTTTGAATCGGAAGTAATGTTTCGCGACAATCATCTCACGCAGAAACTCACTGAGCTTGACCAACTTCTTGCAAATCATTTGAAACCCTAAACGAATCAGTATTCAGACAACGTTCTTTGAAAAAGACAGTACCCGCCGAATTCAACAGATTGTAAACTCAACATTACAAATGAACCGGGATTGCTCTTCGTTGCAAAAACAGGCCTCATTCCCTTGTGGAAGCTCGTCATTCGGGCCAGTGGAAGTTTGCGCAGCAAGGCGCCCAAAAAGTGTCGTAAAGGAGTTTACTTACTCCTTTTGAACACCGGTGGG
>JBDHYV010000330.1:0-2521 GCA_039811545.1 Bacteroidales bacterium
CAATAATACCCGATGCCATAGCCAGTTGCATATCAATATCACCTAGAATTGTATGTTCGATATCTTCAAGAACGACTTCGATACCGGGTTTTGATTTAAGCCCCCGGGCAATGGCTTCAGCCAAAACGCCCGTGTTATGATAAGCCGAAACATAAGGAATGTAAACCCGAAGTTTCTGAGGAAATTCGATCGCTTCACGCGAGTATTTTTCCGAAAGCTCAACATATTTTTCCCACGATGAGCGTAAAATGGGTCCATGACCGGGAGCAATCACGCGGATATCAAGCGGACGGATGCGGTCAATCGCGCGGAGCATAAACTTGCTGAAAGGCTTCAGGATGACATCAAAATAATATTTGAACGAATCGTCCCAGTTATCAACCAAATCATCGAACATCCGCTCATCGGCATAATGTGCGCCAAACGAATCGCAGGTGAAAAGCACTTGATCCTCAACCAGGTATGAGTACATGGAATCGGGCCAATGCAGGTTGGGTGCACTGATAAAACGTAGGGTTTTGTTACCCAAGCTGATCTCATCACCATCTTTAACCTGGATGCTCTTAAACGAAACTGGAGTCATATCGTGCAGATAACGAATAGCATTCCCTGTTCCAACAATCACCGCATTGGCCGCAATCTCGAGCAAACGCCCCACGCACCCGCTATGATCTGGTTCGGTATGGTTCAGTACAACATATTGGATATCAGCAGGGTCAACCAAACTACGGATCTTCCTTTCGTACTCGGGCCAAAAACTCTCTTTCACCGTTTCGATGAGCACCTTTTTATCGGCATCAATAAAATAGCTGTTGTAAGTGGTTCCATATTTGGTTTCCATCACTACATCAAATGTAACAAGGTCGCGGTCGAGGCATCCTGTCCACAGCACACTTTCCGAAACTCTTAAAACGCCAACGTCTTTCATATCAACAATTTAATTCTCACAATAATTTAACTAATATCTTGCAAAATTAATCAAAAACGATTCCCCTTTTATGCTTAAAGCATGAAAAACTATCTCCTCAGACAGAATAAAAAATAAAGCTCTTAAATGGACTTTTTCGACAAGTGTAAAAGGCGGTATAGCCTCTTTAGCACATTCTGTACTATCGCCTTAGCATGTGAGTATGGACGAATCAATATCAAGAGTAAAGGCTGGTTCTATCATTTAAATCATTGCTATTCATATACATATGGATATTTGCGTATAATTTAATGCGAAAACCAAATGAAATCGGGAGATTATAACGCAAGTGGAAAAAGGGGATTATTTGACGAGCAATTTTCTATTGAACGTTTGTCAGCAACAGGCAATCCATTAAAAAAAATAAGCAAAGTTGTTGATTTTGTGATATTTCGTAGGATATTGGAAACCAAAATATTAAATACGGAAAAGAAGAACAATGCATGAGCAAAACCATATTGCACCTATATGTCATGCAGGGGTTTGGAGCAACTCCGATGCAGATTACTAAAACAAAAAACAGTGAGTAACTGAAAATTTACAGCATTGAAAACCCGCACGCCACATAGCTGCAGGTATAGGCAAGAATCAAAAAGTCAGAACTTACCTCCATCGAACTAAGCGAAAACCAGAATTTCCAAATTTTATTAGGCAGCATTTCGTATTTTTGCGCCACACCACTTGCCAAATGGCAAAAACAGACGTTTTGCAGATGAAACTTTCGGTCGTTATCGTCAATTACAATGTGGAATTTTTTCTCGAGCAATGCCTTTCATCGGTTCGCAAAGCCGCATCAGGTATTGAAACTGAGATTTTTGTGGTTGATAACAATTCGGTTGACGGATCGGTACGTATGGTCAGGGAGCGTTTTCCCGAGGTCAGACTGATTGCCAATAGCGAAAATGTTGGTTTCAGCAAAGCCAACAATCAGGCTATACGGCTTTCAAAAGGCGAATTTGTGCTACTTCTGAACCCTGACACGGTTGTGGAAGATGAAACTTTTCACAAGGTGGTGAGTTTCATGGATATGCATCCCGAAGCCGGAGGCCTTGGCGTGAAAATGCTCGATGGGCAGGGCAATTTTCTTCCCGAATCAAAACGCGGGCTTCCCACACCACAAACTGCCTTTTACAAGATTTTTGGGCTCTCGAAGCTTTTTCCTCATTCACGGAGATTTTCGAAATATCATTTAGGTTATCTTGATGAAAACGAAATCCATGAAGTGGATGTGCTTTCGGGAGCTTTCATGCTACTTCGGCGTAAAGCGTTGGATGACATTGGTTTACTCGATGAAACATTTTTTATGTACGGCGAAGATATTGACCTATCGTATCGTATTACACAGGCTGGATTTAAGAATTTTTATTTTCCTGAAACGCGCATCATTCATTATAAAGGCGAAAGCACAAAAAAAAGTAGCATCAACTATGTGTTTGTGTTTTACAACGCCATGATTATTTTTGCCTGCAAACATTTCAGTCAGCAGAGGGCGCGCACCTTCACTTTTCTTATCAATATTGCGATTTCCTTTAGGGCTTTTTTAGCTATTTTATG
>JBDHYV010000331.1:0-2506 GCA_039811545.1 Bacteroidales bacterium
CAACGGTGAAGGTCTTCCCCGAGCCTGTTACACCTAAGAGCGCCTGTGCTCTATCGCCACGGTGCAAGCCCTCCACCAACTGACGGATAGCTTCAGTCTGGTCGCCAGTAGGTTTAAAATCGGAAGTCAGATTGAAATTCATGGCTATTGATGATCAAACTCAAAATGAACCTTGACGGGATAATGGTCGGAAAAAGATAGTTTGTTGACATCCGACCTTCTGAAACGGATTTCGTTCGATCCAAAACAGTAGTCAATGCGAAGCCAGGGCAGCTTTCCGGCATAAGTAGAACCCAACCAGAAACCGGCTTTGAGGTGGCTGTCGTTTAGGCCGGTGCTGACAATATTGTTATAGGTGAATGACGCAGGCGTATCGTTGAAGTCGCCGCAAACCAAAAGAGGATGCGGACTTTCTTTTACAAACTTTCGGAAATCCACAATTTCTATTGATCTTGTTTTGAAGGAGTTACTTAACTTTTCCCAGAGATTTCGGCCGTGTTTTTTGATTAGATCCATCTCCAAAGCCGCGGCATCGCCAAAGGCATCAATTTCCTGTTTATCGAGCGAGAAAGAGATCAGATGAACCGTGGCCACACGCAGCAATAGGTCTTTCCGGGGCATTACATCAATAAAAGCGCCAATCTGTCGGCGGGTATCCGAGGGGATAGTGCCGCCTGAAAGAATGGGAAATTTGCTCAACAGCAGATAACCATCACTTTGAACTCCGCCGCGCTTCCAATAGCCAACAAAATAATGATCCGAAAAGCCGGAAGCCTCCGTAAACCATTTGATATCAGCCTGAATGTCGCCAGTCCATGATCTGAATTCCTGAATACAGGCAAAGTCGGCAGCCGATTTTTTTAGATATGCGCTAATTTGTTGCTGTACATCTGTCTTCTTTGTGTGGCTAAACCCTCTGAATCCATGAACGTTATAGCTTGCAGCCACCAATCCGCCCGACTGACGCGGAAATGGATTGCCCGGATAACGCATAGCCACCGGAAGCGAGGCCAGCAGTAGCGCAAGGTGCAGCCATATCCATTTGCTGTGTAACAGCACTAAAAGAACTACAATGAGCAGCATGAAAAGGAAAAGCAACGGAAAAAACAGACCTGCCAGCGCAAAGAGGTCGCTTTCGGCGGGATTAACAAGGCCGGCAAGAGCCGACATGGCAAACAGCACAGCCACTACAAGGGCAACGGGATTTGCCAAAAGCAGGAAAGCTTTTCGCATATACCCGATGAAGCCGGTTTTTTTCTCGCGGATGACTGTCATTTTCGTGAGTGGCTGAAAAGGATGGCTTTCTCTTGTTCACTCAGGCTATCATAGCCATGTTTCGAAATCTTGTCTAAAATGAGGTCAACCTGTTGTTGGCGTTCGTTGCGTTTGCGGTTATATTGGTCATCATCAACGGGGCGGCCATAGCTTGGAGAGGCTGAATTCTGTTTCCGTCTTTTACGAAGTCGCCCGCCTTTAAAGAGCCGCAAGCTTTTGAAAGGATTGACTCCATTGCGAAGTGAGAGGGCGTAGAGTGCGCCCCACACCGCACCGCCAAGATGTGCAATATGTCCGCCCGGATTGTTCCCCTGAATGCTGAAAATATCCATGAGAATAAAAAACAGGGCGATGTATTTCATCCTGACTTGTCCGATAAACATCAGATTCACTGTGTATTGAGGTGCAAACATGGCAGCGGCAATCACCACTGCCAAGGCCGAAGCCGAAGCACCTAAAGCTAAAGCATACGGGTTGGCTTCCAGAAAAACTGGGAAGAAGTTGAAGGCAAGTATATAGAAAAGCGCGCCAAGAAGTCCGCCAATCAGATAAGTTAGCAACAACTGCCTATCGTTGAAATATTTAAGAAATATTGTGCTGCCAAAATAGAGCGTCACCATATTGAAGAGTAGATGAAAAAAACTCTCGTGCAAAAACATATAGGTGAGCGGAGTCCATGGTTTCTGTAGCAGTCGTGAGGTAGATGAGGGAACGGCTAACCATTCGGTGAACAGACGCATGCCGTCAGTCGTTTCCAACTTGAAAAGCCACATTCCTAAATGTACGAAATAGCCCAGAAGAAACACCAGCAAGTTGATGAGAATTAGCCGCGACAAAATGGTTTTGCGGCCAAAGAAAGCCTTGACCGAATTAGAAAACTGTGGTGGATGAGCTTGATACATCATGGTTTAATACAACTCGCCTTTCTTTTTCCAGTAAACAATCAGCAGGTATCCAAAAAGCATGCCGCCCAGATGGGCAAAATGGGCGATGTTGTTTCCCGGACGATTCATCACGCCTTCCACCAGTTCGAAAACGCCATAAAGGATGACGAAATACTTGGCCTTGAGCGGAAAGAAGAAATAGATGTAGATGAGTTCGTTCGGAAACATCATGCCGAAGGCTAACAAAATGCCGAAAACCGCACCGGAGGCTCCCACGACCACCGACTGGTTCATCAGAAACTCTTTGTATTGCTGCATAAACTCTATTGTGCCGTTCAAAGCCTGAG